>CAYJNF010000336.1:0-4720 GCA_964370915.1 uncultured Chitinophagales bacterium | reverse complement strand
CGCCAGCACCGGACTTCCAGGAGCGGGATACTGCACTTCATACAACTCTTTCGGAAAGCCACCGAAATCATGAATCGTGCGTGGTGGATTCATCGCTGTTACAAAAGCGCCATTGGTTTCCCAATGTGCTGAGATGCAAAGAATCGCCTGCGGTTTGGGAAGCGACCTGCTGATATTTTGCCAACCCCGGGTATAGTCATTGTTGGCGATTGCATTCATCGGGTTGCCGTGTCCCACAAACAACAACGGCATCGTCTTTGTGCTTTTCAATGATGCAGACATCCTCTGCAAATCGTTTATCTTCATGACGCGCTTATTGCTTTGTCAGGATTTCGAGCAACGTGTCGGCAACGAGTTGATTTCCCTTGTCGTTGAGATGAACCCTGTCGGTTGTAAGCACACCGCTTGCGCTGTTTGCCGCGTTGTGTGTCAGGTTGTACTCAACAAACCTCTTTCTCAAATCACATAGTGAACAATCGTATCCGGCAGCAAGGTTCCTGATGATTTGAGAGTAGAAGTTAAGGTCGCCATCCTGTTGATTGGAGTTGTCGATTCGCTCGCCGATCACCGCGGGTGTACAGAGAATGAGCCGGATACTTCGCTCCTGCAGTTTCTTGATGATCGCCGCATAGAATCGTTCAAACTTGTCCTGGTCCGTTCCTGTTCCGCTGAGGGCCTTGTGCCACACATCGTTAACGCCGACGTAGATGACCACGACGTCGGGCTTCTTGTTGATGACGTCTTCTTCCAGTCGCAAATACAAGTCGTACACTTTGTTCCCGCTAACGCCCGCGCCGATCAATTCAAGTTGTCCGTCGTCTCCTTTTCTGTTGAGGGCTTCTTTGATTCGTGTAATATAGCCGCCGGGTTTCACGCCCAGCTCTGTTATTGAATCGCCAAAGAAGACAACGCGCGTAGTTTTCTGTGGCGTCATTCCAACGGTCATCAACATGTTGAGGCCGGCAAGGAGGTACCGGATCAGTTGCGTTATCTGCTTCATCGTGACATTGCAGGAAAGTGAGAGGGGATAAAACTTTCATCCAATGTTGGAAAAATCCTGGCTGGCCGCAAGATCAGAGTCTTCGGACTCGCCAACCCGATTCTCATCGATTCAGCCGGTGCGATATATCATGGGTGACTGTCTCAGAAAATTTTCTGCTTCCCTGCTTTCCCTCTTGACAAATCGCTTAGAATGGAGTAGATTGTGTATGAAGTAATACATAATACATTATACGTCTGATAAATATGTTCGAGAAAGTTGGCTCGCGACAAATCCTCAGCCTCTCAGTCCAAGAGCAGATCGAACTGGCCATAAAAGAACGAAGGCTACCCCCCGGCGAGAAGCTACCAACCGAGCTTGAACTCTGCGACAACTTCGGCGTGAGTCGGACTGTAATGCGCGAGGCGCTCCGCATGCTAAGTGCGAAAGGCCTCATTAGCATCGAGAAGGGCCGCAGGATGTTTGTGAAAGAGATTTCCGCTGACTCCGTCACCGACCCCATGCACATGTATTTGACTGTGAACTACAGTAAGAACTACGCGCTGGACGTTGTTCATGCCCGTCAGGCAATCGAGCCATCAATCGCTGCGATGGCTGCAACCCAACGTTCTGAAGAAGTGTTGATACGACTGGACACAAACCTGCAGAAGGTAAAGGATCTCAAAGCAGACTTTACCACGCTTGCGTCGCTCGATAGCGAGTTCCACCTTCTGGTCGCCGAAGCATCCGGCAATCCCATTATGCCGCTCGTCCTTGAGCCGATTCATAAACTCATGCCGCACATCAAGATGGCTATCTATGATGTGGTGCAGGATGCGAAGGAGTCGGCAGTTGAATACCACGGAAAGATCATCGAAGCGATCGCCCGCAAAAGCGAGCAAGATGCCCGCCACTGGATGCTCGAGCATCTGAAGCAAGCAGAACTGCATATCCGCCGCGCCATTGCCGAAGGCAAGCTGGCATCCGACAACAGAAACTGATCCGAACGAAATTCGTTCGCCCCGATTTGTTCTTTGCATAGCCTCCCCGTGTTCGATCTTCGGATCGTGGAGGCTATTCTTTTTTCAACCCACATTTTTGAAAGAGGATTCTTCATGACAGACCTGAAAAACAAAGTTGCACTTGTCACAGGCGGCGCCAGGGATATTGGCCGGGCCGTTTCGGTGCTGCTCGCGTCGCGCGGCGCAGCCGTTGTTGTAAACTACTTTGATAATCCGGATCAGGCCGCAACAACGGTGAGTGACATTATCGCGAACGGCGGCAAAGCGATTGCGGTGCAGGGTGATGTGACTAAGCCTGCCGATGTTCAGCGCCTTATCGGTGAGACCCGGAAGGCCTTCGGAGACAAGATTGATATCCTCGTCAACGTTGCGGGCGGATTGATGGGACGAAAGAAGATTGAGGAAATGGACGAAGCGTTTTGGGACACGGTCATGGATGTGAATCTCAAGAGTGTGTTTCTCGTGACCAAAGCCGCCTTGCCGTATTTGAGCGAGGGCGGATCTATTGTGAACTTCGCTTCGCAAGCCGCACGTGATGGCGGAGGAATGGGAGCCATAGCATACTCCACGGCAAAAGGCGGAGTCCTCACGTTTACACGCGGACTGGCAAAGGAATTGGGTCCACGAAAGATTCGTGTCAATTGTGTTTCGCCGGGTATGATCAACACGACATTCCACAATACGTTCACCAAACCGGAAGTCAGGCAAAAAGTTGCAGCATCGACGCCACTGAACAGGGAGGGCGAGGCACGGGAAGTTGCGGACCTCGTGGTCTATCTTGCGTCGGACAGTGCATCGTTCGTGAATGGCGCATCGGTGGACATTAACGGCGGAACATACTTCATATGAGAAGTAAGGTCCGGATATTGGTGGCGATGGCGCTGCTGACTGTTGCACACTCGTTCGTCGCAGCGCAACAGTCCAGGCCCAATCTTATCATCACCGCAGGTGAAGCGCGGCTCATCAAACAGAGTCTTGGCAAGTTCCCCCTCTTTGATCGAACCTATGAAGAGGCAAAACGGCAACTCGATGAGGCGTTGTCGCGACCAATCGATGTTCCGGTTCCGAAAGACGCCGGCGGATACACTCACGAAAAACACAAACAGAACTATCGTGAGATGCAGCTCGCCGGTTTTCTGTTTTCCGTGACGAATGATGCACGCTACGCCGCGTTCGTTCGTGATATGCTCCTGCGCTACGCGGAATTGTATCCTACCTTGCCCAACCATCCGATGGGTTCGAGTGAAGCTGTCGGAAAAATATTCTGGCAAACGTTGAACGAAGCCGTGTGGTTGGTTCATGTTGCGCAGGCATACGACTGCGTGTACAACTGGCTGACACCGGCTGATCGGCAGCTCATCGAGTCGAGGCTGTTCCGACCCATGGCGCATTTCTTCACGGTTGAACACGTGCGCGAACATGATCGCATCCACAATCATGGAACATGGACGGTCGCTGCAACTGGCATGCTCGGCTTCGTGCTGCGGGATAATGACCTCGTTGACAAAGCCCTCTACGGGACAAAAAAGAATAAGCAGGGCGGATTCATTCGCCAGCTTGATCTTCTCTTCTCGCCCGACGGATACTACACAGAAGGGCCATACTACACGCGCTACGCCATCATGCCGTTCTTCCTCTTCGCGCAGGCGATTCAAAACAACCGGCCCACGCTGAAGATTTTTGAATATCGAAATCAAATTTTGAAGAAAGCCTTCTCTTCCGCATTGCAGCAAACGTTCACCAATGGCTGTTTCATCCCGTTCAACGATGCGCTCAAGGAGATGAGTGTTCTCGCGAACGAGATTGTCATCGCACTTGATGTAACGTACGCGCAGTATGGCGGCGACAAGACTCTGTTGAGCATTGCGAGAAAACAGAAGGCCGTGATGCTCAGCGGCGCGGGACTGGCCGTGGCACAAGGAATAAACAGAACTCCGAACATCCCTGATTTCAGCTGGCACAGCCTTGAATTGACCGACGGACCGCAAGGAGACCGTGGAGGCGTTGGAATTCTCCGTTCGGGAGACGCTTCCGACCAGTCGCTTGTGCTCATGAAGTACTCGGCACACGGAGAATCGCACGGTCACTACGATAAATTGAGCATTCTGTACTCCGATCAAGGGCGCGAGATTCTGCAAGACTACGGCGCGGTACGATTCATCAATGTTGAGCCAAAGAATGGCGGGCGGTACCTGCCGGAAACAAGCTCATGGGCCAGGCAGACGATCGCACATAACACAATTACCGTCGACGGAATTTCTCACTTCCAGGGGAAACTTGACATTGCCGAGAAGCTGCACGCTGATCGGCATTTTTTTTCTCTCTCCGACAGCATCCAAGTGATGAGCGCGAAGGCATCCGGAACATATCCGGGCCTGGAGATGCAGCGCACTGTCGCGATGATCAAGGATGAAGCGTTCAGGAAGCCCATTGTCGTTGACGTGTTCCGCATCGTGTCTGACAAAGTCCATCAATATGATCTCCCATTTTACTATCTGGGACATCTCATCAGCACGAATGTGAAGTACACCGCCAACGACAAGCAGCGAACTGCATTGGGCAAGTCAAACGGATATCAACACCTGTGGCTCGAGGCTGAGGGGAAGGCCTCGGGCACGGTGAAAGTGACCTGGCTGAACGGGTCGCGATACTATTCGGTAATCAACTCCGCTGACACATCGACATCAGTGTTGTTTACGCGCATTGGCGCCGGAGATCC
>CAYJNF010000335.1:1739-4744 GCA_964370915.1 uncultured Chitinophagales bacterium | reverse complement strand
GTCTTGGGCTGCTCACCAATCAACAGCTTGCACAATTCGCAGCAGCCAACAGAGTCTTTCGTATCAACATTTTCAATCGTCGTGGTGAAAAGCTCTTCTCCAGCTACATGCCTCATACTGAACATACGAATCTCCCCGCAAAGCACTCCCCCATAGACTTCATCCGCCCGATTCTTACCGGCGAGACCGACAGACTCACGATCGGCCTGAAAGAGGCTCGTTACACAACAGAGCAGCGATTTGCCGTGGCAATGCGGCGTACGCATCGCAGCGGCGGCGCTATCGTGCTCAATCTTGATGCAGCCGATCTGCTCGATTTTAGAAAGACCGTGGGCATCGGAAAACTGCTGAGAGACCTTGGCGACAACAGCGGACTTGAGTACGCAGCTTTGCAGGATACCGAAGGAATCATAGCGGCAAGCCGCGCCGTCAAGGAGTTGAGTTCATTTGCTGATGACACTTCCCTGACGGCGCTCTTGCATCGCGACACCACGTTTATGCGTACCGCGGTCTTTGAAGGACGCGAGATCTTTGAAGTTCTTCGCCCGCTGATCCTTGCCAGCGACGTTGTAGGCGTACTCCGTATCGGGTTGTCGATGGATGAAATCCACGCCACGGAAGAGCGCATGCAGCGTCGTCTCGGAATCATGTCGGTGGTCCTTATCGGACTGGGCGCACTCGTGATGACGGCGATTGTCGCGAACCAAAACTACAGAATCACGAAACGAAAACTCACGACAGTGGAAACCTTCACCGGCAGCGTGCTTGAGCATATGCACGATGCTGTGGTAACGCTCGATGCTGAGGGCAGAATCAGCTTGTTCAACCCAAGGGCGTTGGCGTTGTTTGGCGTGAACGAACGCGAAGTGACAGGGAAGACCCTTGACGACCTTCGCGCAACATCGGGAGCAAGCCTTCTACTGTTGCTCTCTGCCACCGACAAAAATGCAGAGCACACGATACATACCGGCGACGGCGGCGAAAAATTCGTTTCTGTTTCAGTGTCAAGGACGTATGATGAGAAAGGAAGAATTGAAAGCACAACTCTTGTCGCGCGGGACTTGACCGAAGCCCGGCAGCTACAACAGGAAGTGCAGCGGAAGGAAAAGCTGAGCGCGATGGGAGAACTTGCGTCGGGGGTTGCTCATGAGATTCGCAATCCGCTCAATGCAATTGCTATGATCGCCCAGCGGTTTGACAAGGAGTTCACGCCGCAAGGCGACGAGACAGAGTATCGATCTCTCACGACTGTTTTGAAATCAGAAGCGCGGCGCGTGAACAACATCATCCAGCAGTTTCTTCGATTTGCGCGACCGCCGAAGCTGAACGTGAAACGGATATCGGCTCCACAGTTCATCGATCACGTGGCGACAATTTTTAGAAGTCAGGCATCTGCAAAATCCGTTCAATTCTCACACACCACGTGTGACCGCGAGATTCACCTGGACCCAGAACTGATGACGCAAGCGTTGCTCAATCTGCTGCAGAATTCACTCGACGCGACACCTTCCCATGGCGCGATAGAACTCACTTGCTCTGCCAACGGAAACGATATTCAGTTCGTCGTGAAAGACACTGGCAGCGGCATCCCACAACAAAACCGCGACAAGATATTCAACCTCTACTATTCAACGAAGCCGGATGGCACCGGCCTGGGATTGGCAATCACACATCAAATTGTCGCACAACATGCTGGCCGGATTGATGTTGAGAGCGTCGAAGGGAAAGGCTCCCGGTTCATCGTTTGCCTGCCTCAGCAGAGCGAGATTTAGAATCTGTAGCCCACCCCCGCACTCATTTCCCAGAAATGGTTCAGACCATTTGTTGGAACACCGTTGCCGTCGTACCCGGCCAAACGCGAAGTGGAGTACGTGAATCCGCCGCCGAAATCGAGGAACACGGAATATGAAAGGGGAATTTCAAGCCCCGCGACAAGCGGGAACCCGAGCACAAGGCTTCCCCTCGTATGAAGCGACCGTGCCTCGACATTAATCAGCGTCAGGCCAAAACCTGCATAGCACCTCAGGTCGCTAATGAGAAATTGCCTGACTGGAAAATTCCATCGAACCACCCCTGAGATGTACCGCCCGATGATGTCGAATGGTATTCCGGACAGCGTGTCTCGCTTTCCAAAATTATACAGGAACGATATCTCAAATTGGCGCGGAGAATCGTAGAAGATGAGCGAGCCCTGCACTCCAACTTGATTGTTGTTGCCGAGATACACACCGCCACTCCCCTCGGTGAATCCCAGGCCAAGCATGCGCACGCGCAGCGCCTTCCCGAATGACTCGAACGATATTCTTGACAGAAGTGCTGCATCGGTTGATGGGGTGCCCAACCATGTGCCGATCAGTGTGTTCGTCATGTTCTGAAATGTGGCATCAAGGTCGTCCACATGTTTGCAATGGCCGGACACCGAGATGATCGTGTCATTCGGATTACTGAGATTGTGAACTTCGAGAAGGATGCTGCGTTCGTTATCGAGATCGTCCAATCTCACAACGCATGCGTACTGCGTGTTGAGGCAAACACGCAGAGACTCTGGCGACACAGATTCTTCGTGTTCCACAAAATGATCGAGTACTCCTTCAGTGCTCCTCACTTCGAGAACTTTCGCGCCTCCCACACCCAGCCCGGCACTGAGCCGTTTGGAAAGAACCTGCGCGAGCGCGATGGATATCCGGCGATTATCCTGAGTTTGCGGATACGGAGGCGCTGCGACAACCGCCACGGACCTTGCTCTGACCGGAACGCGGATTTGTAGCACTTCCGGCATGCGCTTGTCAAACCCATCCAATTTCGCCTTCAGAGAGCTTTGCATGTTCGCGAACACGGTATCCAGAATTTTGTTGAGCGTGTCGGCATCGGTCGGGCTTTCGAACCACCGGGCTGGATGCAGGCTGTCGCTTTCCGCGTCAATCCAGCTGCTGGCAATCCGAAGGTTGCGCTGAGGCCGCTCGCATCTGATAATCCAGAGGAACTGCGTATTCAGTTCTCTTGCC
>CAYJNF010000335.1:0-1729 GCA_964370915.1 uncultured Chitinophagales bacterium | reverse complement strand
TGCCATGATGACCGGCTCCATCTCGACGTGAACAAAATTCTCAAGCATTTTTTGATCAGAGGAGACGGCAAAGACAGGCCGCGTTTCCTGATTTGCCGCGAGTGCTTTGAGCCGTCGGGTGAGAGTCTTGACGATCTCCAGAGACAACATCATGTTTTCCGGCGTCGGAGGGTAGGGCGGCACTGCAACAACAGCAATTGTCTTCGGCGTTCTCACATGCCTGATTGCATCGCTCAACTCGATTGCCTTTCGCATCTCGTCCCCAAGACCTTCCATCGCATCATAAAGCCGGCGACCGGTTAATGAATCGATAAAAAGAGATTTGCTAAGAAGCGCATGTCCCGTTTCACCATCGATATGTTTTGCCTCGATGCTCATAGTGTTCTTGTGCTCGAAGAAACTCCCGCTGATAACATACTTTGCTCCTTCGCGAAGTCCCAACTCGGGAAGTGTGTGACTACTGAATCGGGAACTCTCCCCGCCTGCTTTCATTCCAACACCCGTATCTGCGGTAATAACGCGAATTCTTTTTGAGACAATCAATCGATTTGCAATGATGGAGGAGATCATTCCGCCAAGCTCTTTGAACTCAGGACTGCTGCCATATCCCTGGAACCGGGCCACCAGAACCCGGATGAGCGAAGTATCCAGATACGCCTCCAGTTGCGAGACCAGATCGGCAGCAAGGTATTCACCAAGGTTCCGCCGAAGCATGCTCGCCGTATCATACGTGCCTTCAATGTACAGTCGCTTGGCAAGAACGAATGAGCCGGTCGAATCTTGTTTTTCGTAGAGTCCGGCGTTCACGATTGCAATCGGACCGGAATTCCCGACGCTTCCCGTCAGGTAGTAATCGTACGATGTGTCGCGCAACGCTTCAGCGAGCAAGTAGACATTGTTTTGCTTCAGCGATTTGAGAAGGCGTGTGTCGGTCGTGGTTTGCACCGAGAGATTCAACGTCTTCGACTCTTGCATGCGTTTCTGCAAACGTCGCACAATGTCACCGGTGAAGAGCGGGAAATCGGCTTTGAATGATTTCAATCGGAAGGGAGCTGTCATGTCCCATTGCTGCTGGAATTCGACAACAAGCATCCTCTTGCCGCCGGCGTTCATTGACGCGGAGAGACAAGCGCACAGTACCAGGAAGATGCAGGTGGGTCTCGATAGGATTACCAACGTCTTCATTGATTGGTACCCTTTCTATTATTTGGATCGTTATCTGCAGTCGGGCGTGATGATGACGCGTTTGTTATTCGAAAAGGCGATCGCCCGTGTGTCTTCACACCGACGGAAGAGGCCGGACGGTGTCCGATAGCGGAGATCCACTTTCAGTGAATACTCACCCTTCGTCAGCGTGAATGTCAAATCCCTTTCGTTCCAATTCGCGATTTCTGCAACCTTTCTCCCACCTCCATCTGTCATCAAGATTGTTCCGCTAACGAGGTCACTTCCCTCCGGCATGCGAGGTGTGATCTGGATTGTCTTTGTAAACTTGGGCAGCTCTTCGAACACGACTTGAGCGTCGTTTCCGAGAGCAACACGGAGCGTCTTGCTGACAAATCCCGGCTTGGTAATAGTGAGGCCGACAGTATCGCCAGCTTTGCGAGGAACGCTTGCGAAATAGAATCTCCCGTCGGTTGTTGTCGTGACCATCGTGTCAGGTCGCTCAGCCACCCGTAGTCGTGCGCCTTCTACGCTCTTCCCAGTCCCTGTCTGCACTCTCCCACTC
>CAYJNF010000334.1:0-4746 GCA_964370915.1 uncultured Chitinophagales bacterium | reverse complement strand
CAATGGGTAGACCCAACTTCCGCTTGCGTTCAAGCTCGTCGGCAACTGCGGCCTTCGCTGCAAGATCGATCTTATTGGCGGTGTAGTCCTCTTCCTGTTCACGCACTTGGCTGCTCATAATCCTCTCCATCCGTTCTGGCAAAATAGTTTTCGCGCTCACCCCTGAATCTTTGTAAGCTATGACCCGAAGGGTGGCAAATGTATTATCGTAGATTCTCCAGCTATCGGCATGAATTACTTCACCCCCATCAGCTCTCGCGCATTCTTCAGTCCCGCCTCCGTCACCTCTTCCCCGCTCATCAGCTTTGCGACTTCGTGCACGCGATCTTCGGTTGAGAGCTTGCGTATCGAGGTTGTGGCGCGCCCGCCGCCGCGTGGCTTCTTGTCCTCAAATTTTTCCACCACAAAATGCTCATCAGCAAGCCCGGCAATCTGCGGCAAATGCGTGATGGCGATGATCTGATGGAACCCCGACAGCGCCTTGAGACTCAACCCGACCGCCTGCGCGACGCGCCCGCTCACGCCTGTATCGATCTCATCAAAAATCAGAACCGGCAGCCTGTCGGATTTTGCGAGTATACTCTTCAGCGCAAGCATGATGCGGGAGACTTCTCCGCCGGAAGCCACTTTTGCCAGCGGCTTTACCTCTTCACCAAGATTTGTTGAGATGAAGAATTCCACTTCATCGCATCCGTTGGGTTGCAGCCGGACGAGCTGCTTACCAACCGGCGCGAACTCGCCATCGGCGTTGCTATGGCTTGGTAAAACGTGTTGTCGAATCTGTGTCGCGAACCGGGCATGCTGAATGCCAAGTTGTGCAAGCTCGCGAAGAAGTTCCTTGTCGAGTCGTCGCGCAACTTCCTGGCGTTTGGCGGAGAGTTGTTCCGCCAGCTTGCCGCAGGCACTTCGTTGCGCATCGACTTGGGCAGTCAGCTTCCGGATGTTTGCATCGAAATTCTCGCCCACCTCCGCCTCCTTGCCGATCTTTTCACGATGCGCAAGCGTTGCCCCGATTGTGCCACCGTACTTCTTCTTGAGGGCGATCAGTTTGGCAATCCGCTGGCGCAATGCTTCCAGCCGTTCGGGATTGAACTCCACGCTGCCGCTGTAGCGTTGCAGAAACTTGGCAAGCTCGTTTATGATTGTTTCTGCCGACCTGCATTCGGCGCATGCTTCGTCGAACTGCTTATCGATTTGCGCAAGCTCGACGAGCTGTTTCGTCGCCCGGCTCAACAGATCGTGCGCCGAATTTTCACCGTCGTAGAGCAACCCGTACAACGCCGTTGTGGTGCTGACCAGCTTCTCTGCATTCTCAAGAAGTTTCAGCTCGGCTTCAATCTGTTCCTCTTCGCCTGCTAGAGGAGCAACAGCATCGATCTCCTTTATCTGAAACGTAAGCAACTCCAGCTTCTCTTTAAGCTGTGCCTCTCGTTGTTTCAGCTCGTGGAGTTGAACGGAAGAGTCGTGGAGCCGTTTGTACACTGCGCGAAATTCTTCGGTTTGATGTTCCAATCCCCCAAACTCATCGAGCATTTCAATATGCGTTTCTGTCCGCAGCAGCGACTGATGCTCATGCTGTCCGTGCAAATCCACCAACATCTCACCGATCTTCTTCAAGAGGCTGAGCGTAATCGCCGAGTCATTCACAAGACAACGCGTCGTGCCTTTTGTCGAGATTTCCCGCCGGACAATAAGCTCATCGGCAAACTCAATGTCGTTTTCCCCGAGGAACGTGTGGAGCTTTTTGTTGCCAGTAATATCAAATGTACCCTCAACGATTGCTTTCTCCATCCCCGCACGCACGACTTCGGTGCTCGCTCTCTCTCCTATCACGAGTCCAAGCGCGTCGATGATAATCGACTTGCCCGCTCCGGTTTCGCCCGTAATGATTACGAGTCCGCCCGAGAACTGAATCGTCAGTTCATCGATGAGCGCGTAGTTCTTTATGACAATGGATTTGAGCATGAAGAGTTCGGAGTGAATTCGGATGTCAATCTACGGAAGGGATGCTAAACATACAATCGCACGGCACTGTCTCGGATCAATTGGGAGAGATGCCGGGGAGAAGATCGTCTGCTTCATCAACAGTCCCCGTGTAGAAATTCAACTCGGCAACATCGGGAAACAGTCCGTGGTAGTAGAGGTGCTGCATAAACTCGGCGAGACCGGCAATTGCCCGATCGCCGAGTGTGTACGAGAACAATTCCAGGTATTCAAGAACATCGGCGCGCACATCGGGAGAAAACTCCCGGGCAATGTCCGGTATGCCGGCAACGCCTTTCACCATTGCACCTTGAATCAGTTCCATGTCTTCCGGTTTTATGTCGATTTCGCGTCCGCACCATAAACCGAGTACGCACGGAAGTCCGGTCATTTCATCCCACTCTTCGACAATGTCGATGATGTCTTCGGAGTCGCGCCGAGAACGAAACGCTGTGTCGCCCACAAGCAGCGCGGCGTCCGCCTTCTGCATCATCATCTCAACGGGGGCCATCATGGGAAGAATCGCAGGCTGAAGGTCGAACTGTTCCGCGAGGATGATTTTCGTCAGCACGATTTCGGAAGCGAACGAGGGGTCCACTGCAAGTGTTCTGATGTTCTTCACTCCCTCACGAAACCGAACGAGCAACGAGTCGCTGGTTCCTTCAGCAACGACGGCAACATTCGGAATGATGCGATAGTCGGAGCTTTCTCTCGCGTAGTCAAGAGGCGAAATAAGCGCAAGGCCCAACTCGCCTTCGCTCAGGAGCTTCGCAATGCGGGGTCGTGAATCTTCCAACAGCTGGAATTCTGCATTGCCACGCAACGGGTGTATGAGCGGTCGTGCATAGAGTTCCGTCGGGCTGCCAATGCGGCGTTGTCGTGCCATGATTGAGTGGTGAGAAAGAATGTGACAACAACAAAACAAAGCCGCCTTCTCCGTTACAGAAAAGGCGGCACGACATCTCGATGGTTGATCAGTTCGCGGACGTCTTCTGCCGGATTTGCTTCGCTGCAAGCTGACGCAAGTAATACAGCTTTGCACGTCGGACAGATCCCTCTTTCACCTTCTCGATTTTCGCAATGCGCGGTGAGTGCAGAGGGAAGATGCGCTCGACGCCGACGCCATCCGAAATCTTGCGGACGGTGAACGTGGCGTTCATGCCTGATCCGTGGCGTCCCATCACCACGCCTTGAAACTGCTGAATACGCTCTTTGTCGCCCTCGATGACGCGCACGTGAACGTTGAGGGTATCGCCCGGCGAGAACGATGGCAGGTCGCTCTTCATTTGGGTGGCTTCAACAAGTTTTATCTTTTCCATGGCTGTTCTCCAGATACAAATGAATTGAATATTCTAACTACATTCTGTGTGGAACAATTTCTGCATCGTCGGGCTACTGCTCTTCGAGCAGATCGCCTCTCCGCTCCCGTGTACGTTTCATCTGCTGTTCCTCGCGCCACCGTGCAACCTCCTCGTGATTGCCGGAAAGGAGCACGTCGGGGACTTTCATGCCGCGAAACACTGCTGGCCGCGTATACTGCGGGCCGTCGAGCAATCCCGCCTGAAACGAATCGGTGAGCAACGACTCGCCGTCACCAATCACACCGGGAACCAGCCGAACAACCGCATCGATAAGAACAAGGGCGGCAAGTTCGCCCCCCGTGAGTACGTAATCGCCAATCGAAATCTCACGTGTAATGAGCGACTCACGAATGCGCTCGTCAACTCCTTTGTAATGTCCGCACAGTAACACCAGATTCGCACTGAGCGACAACTCGTTTGCCAGTTTCTGCGTGAGCCTCTCGCCGTCGGCGCTGAGGTAAATCACGGCATCGTATGTGCGCTCCTGCTGCAATCGCTCGATGCAGGCAAACACAGGATCGGGCTTGAGAATCATCCCCGCGCCGCCGCCATAGGGTGAATCGTCTATGGTTTTGTGCTTGTCCGTGGTGTAGTCGCGGAGATCATGCACACAAATCTCCACGATCTGCTTTGCCTGCGCGCGCTTGATAATACTTTCATTCAGCGGACCGTGCATCAGCTTCGGAAAGCCGGTTACAACATCAATCCGCATGATTGTGCTCGTGTACTGTTACTCCATCATCCCGTCGATGAGGTGTACGCTCATCGTATGCGATTCCAGATCGATCTTCCTGACGAATTCTTTCACGGCCGGAATCAACAGCTCTTTCCCGTTGCTGTCGACAACATAGATATCATTTGCCGGATATCTCAGAACGTCGGTGACTCTCCCAATGTGACGATCACCTTCATCAACAACCTTCAGCCCTATAACGTCATGAATGAAGAACGTTCCCTTGGGGGGGCGGATGGCATTTTGTTCATCGACGAACAGCAGCAAGCCGATCAGTTTTTCCGCTGCCGTTCTATCCTCTGCAAGTGCAAGCTTAAGACGCACCCCGCGCGGTGATACCGACACCTGCGTTACGCGTGAATTAACAACCTTGTCGTCGGACGGACCGACAAAAACGCTTTTGAGTTTCTTGAACCGGGCAAGGTTGTCGCTCATCGGGAGGATGATGATGTCGCCGTGTACTCCAAACGCTTTGACAACTTTGCCAATCGCCAGTAGTGTTCGAACGTTCAATACTTCCTGTGGTGCTGTGAGCTTGCTTAGTCGGCGATTTCCAGAATCGCCCGCTTGCCTTCTTTTGCAGCGACCGCGGCGAGCAGTGTACGCATTGCCTGCGCCGTACGACCTTTCCTTCTGCCTGACCGGCGCCGGCGGCGAGGGCGAGGGCGA
>CAYJNF010000333.1:3094-4747 GCA_964370915.1 uncultured Chitinophagales bacterium | reverse complement strand
GCAGGCTCGGTTGAAACGGGAGCAGGCCAAGGTTTTCACGGATGCGGTTTTCGATATAGGTCAGGTGCTCCGCGTTCTGGATGATGTTCAAGTTGTTGGTGTTGATGGTCAACACAGGCGTATGATCGAATTGCTTCGCGAAGAATTCGTCGTATGCGCGGTTGAGTTCGTCAATGTAATCGCGTTCCATTTGGCGTTCGTACGGACGGTCGCGGAAGGCGATGCGCTGCATCAGCATTTCGGTGCTGGCTTGAAGGTAAACCACCAGGTCGGGCTTGGGGATCTTTTCGCCCAGCGCCTCATGCACCTTGTTGTACATGGTCAATTCATCGCCGCTCAGGTTGATGCGCGCGAAGAGCGCATCCTTGGCGAAGGTGTAATCGGCCAGCAGGCTTTTTCCCTGTGCAAGGAGATTGGGCACAGTGCTGTTTTGCTGGCGGTAGCGGCTGAGCAAAAAGAAGATCTGGGTCTGAAAAGCATAGCGCTGACGGTCGCCGTAGAAATCGGAAAGGAAGGGGTTTTCCTCGAATATTTCCAGCAGCAGGTCGGCGTCGAAACGGGATTGAAGCAGGCGCGCCAGCGTAGTCTTTCCCACACCGATCACGCCCTCGATGGCAACGTACATGGACGACTCCCAAATGAGATGGGTTAAGCATACCATAATTTAATGGTGGAGGATGAAGGATGAGGGCGAAGCGGAGAGAGAAGATATAATCGACTTGTGAAGAAGATTTGCATCACTCCCCGCGTGGAAGGCACTGGAGGCATGGCCTCCTTCCGACTTAAATTCGAATCTGGATTGCGCGCCCGCGGCGTGGACGTGACTTACGACCTCTCCGCCCAGGCGGATGCCGTGCTCGTCATCGCCGGGACCCGCCGCCTGCTCCCGTTGTGGAAGGCGCGCCGCCGCGGAATCCTCATCGTGCAGCGTCTCGACGGCATCAACTGGGTGCAGCGAGTCCGCTGGACGGGGCCGCGCTATCACCTGCGCGCCGAGTATGGCAACGCCTTGCTGGCCTTCATCCGCGCCCGCCTGGCGGACCGCGTCATTTACCAGAGTCAGTTCATCCGCAGCCGCTGGGAGACGACCTATGGGATTGCGCCCGTGCCCGCCCGCGTGATCCTCAACGGCGTGGACTTGGCGCAGTATTCGCCCGATGGCCCGCAGGAACGCCCCTCCGACCGCTCCAGGTTGCTGTTGCTCGAAGGCAGCCTGGCAGGCGGATTGAACACAGGCCTCTTCCATGCTGTGCAACTGGCGGAAACCCTGTCGAAACAATTTGCGATGGAAGTACAGGTGGCTGGCCGCGTGGACGAGGCGAGCCAGGCGGAGATCAAACGTCAAAGCCGTGTGCCCGTGCAATTCCTCGGGGTGGTGCCGCGCGAGCGCATCCCATTTCTGGCGCGCTCGGCGCACCTGTTATATTCCGCTGAAATCAACCCACCCTGTCCCAATTCGGTCATCGAGGCGCTCGCCTGCGGGCTGCCCGTGATTGGATTCAACAGCGGCTCTCTCACGGAGTTGGTGACGGGCGACGCGGGCCGCATTGTGCCTTACGGCGCGAATCCGTGGAAACTCGAAACGCCCGACTTCCCCGCCCTGGCGGACGCCGCTTCGCGCATCCTGCAAGACCCGCTTCCATTTCGCCAGGC
>CAYJNF010000333.1:0-3084 GCA_964370915.1 uncultured Chitinophagales bacterium | reverse complement strand
GGTGGACCACTATCTCAAAGCCTTGTTGGAGGATGGATGCTGAACAGTAAAAGCCAGAAGGCATTGGAGTCCAGCGTACCCAGACGTTGGGGAAAAAGCCAAAGTCAGGAGACTTTGGAATCCAAGTCTCGACGTTGGGGCAGCTATGACCTGCTCTGGCTCAGCCTGGCGCTTCTGCCCCTGGTGGGGCTGTCCTTTCTAATGACCGTCCCCGCGCAGGATTACTGGTGGTACCTGCGCCTCGGACAGGACATCCTCAAAAGCGGCGGAACGGTCCCCGCCGTGGACACCATGAGCTGGAGCCGCGCGGGCCTGCCCATCTTCTACCAGCAGTGGCTTTCGGGGCTGCTTTTCTGGGGAGTCTACCGCCTCGGCGGCGCGCCGCTGACCTTCCTTTTGCGAGGCTTGCTCTTGGTTCTCGCCTACGGCCTGACCTGGGGCATGATACGTTCGGTTTCAGGCCCGCGACTTGCCTCCATTCTGACGTTCCTGCTCGGGTTGGCCAGTTCGAATAACTGGGTCATACGCCCGCAATTATTTATCTATCCGTTGTTTGTGTTGTGCCTGTGGACTTTGTATCGCTGGCAGGTGGGGCACAATAAAACGCTTTGGCTCCTGCCGTTGGCGACCCTGTTGTGGGTCAACCTGCACGGATCGTTCATCCTGCCGCTTGTGCTGGCGGGCGCGGCGCTGATCTTTGGGACAGGCGCGCGCAAGCCGTTGTTGATCGCGGTTCTTGCCATGGCTGCCGCCACGCTGATCAATCCGCACGGCTTTGGGGTGTGGGGTTACCTGGCCTTCATTTTGCAATCCCCCTCCGACCAACTCTTCAGTGTGGAGTGGCGCCCGCCCAGCAACCTTGGCTGGCAGATGAATCTCTTCTTTGGCTGGCTGCTGCTCTTCCCTGTTCTGGCGGCCTTCTCACCGCGCAAGCTCTCGCGCCTCGAATGGGTCTGGTTCCTCGGCCTCGGCTGGTTGGCCCTCTCTGGCACGCGCTACGGGATCTGGTTCCTGTTCCTGCTGGCAATCTTCACGGCATCCCTGCTGGCCGAGTGGACGAACCGCCTGCTCGACCGCCCTGTGGAAAAGGTCAATCCGCGCATCAATATCATCCTCTCCACGCTGATCCTGTTGTTCTCACTGCTCTTCCTGCCTGGCTTGCGCGAAGCCTGGTGGACGGAGGCCCCGCCGCTCTACGAGGAATCCACCACGCCCATCGCCGCCGTGTACTGGCTCCGGGCGCACCCTGACCTGCGCGGTCCGCTCTGGAACGATTACGCGTTCGGCTCCTACCTGGCCTTTGCCCTGCCCTCGCGCCCGATCTCGATTGACACACGCATGTACAGCTTCCCGCCCGCGCAATGGGATGAATACGTCCGCATCAGCGGCGGCGGCGAAAACGGACTGGCCGTCTTCGATCAAAAGAAAGTCAATTTACTGCTGCTCGCCACGGCCTCGCAATCTGCATTGATCGAAAACGTGCAGGCTTCCCCTGCTTGGTGCGAGCAGTACCGCGATGAGAATGCCGTCATCTTCGCGCGCTGCGAGGCGCTGCCATGAAATACCCGGGCCGTCTGGCCCTGCAGCAACGCGTCCTGCCGGGATACCGCGTCCCATTCTTTGACCTGCTGGCCGAATCCTGTGAAGGCGGATTGAATTTGTTCGCAGGCCAGCCCCGCCCCGTGGAAAGCATCGCCACGGCTGACTCTTTACGAATTACCAATTACCAATTAGCTCAAAACATCCACCTTTTTTCTGGTCCGCTCTACCTTTGTTACCAACGTGGATTTTTACAATGGTTGGAGCAAACCAATCCCGACGCGCTGATCGTGGAGGCCAATCCTCGTTATCCTGCCACGCCCTCCGCCGCGCAGTGGATGCGCCGTCGCGGACGTCCCATCCTCGGCTGGGGACTCGGCTCTCCGCCGCTCTCTGGACCTTTGGCTGGATTCCGCCAAACGCGCCGCCTCGCCTTTTTGCGCCAGTTCGATGGCCTGCTGGCCTACAGTCAGCGCGGCGTGGACGAGTACGCCGCCCTGGGTTTTCCTCGCGGGAAAATCTTCGTTGCCCACAACTCCGTCTCCCCGCGCCCGCCGTCCACTGTCCGCCGTCCACTGTCTACTGTTTCCCGTTCACCTTCTCTCCTTTTCGTCGGCCGCCTCCAATCCCGCAAACGAGTGGACTCGCTGCTCCGCGCCTGCGCCCAACTTGAATCCCAGCCGCGCCTGGTCATCGTCGGGGATGGGCCTGAGCGCGCGACGCTTGAGTCCCTGGCGCGGGAGGTCTACACTGCGGCGCAATTCATCGGAGCCAAACACGGGGACGAGTTGAATCCCTGGTTTGCGGAGGCCGACCTCTTCGTCCTGCCAGGCACGGGCGGATTGGCTGTCCAGGAGGCAATGAGTCACGGGCTGCCCATCGTGGTGGCACAGGGGGACGGCACGCAGGATGACCTCGTCCGCACGGGCAACGGCTGGCAGATTCCGCCCGACGATTTCGCGGCGCTGGTCTCCACGCTCACGGATGCGCTCTCCGACAGGGCGCGGCTTGATGCGATGGGCGCAGAGTCCCATCGTATCGTGGCTGAGGAGATTAATTTGGAGAAGATGGTGGAAACGTTCGTGAGGGCGCTTAACGAATTAACGCCCCGTCCTGAATCAATGTAGCGGGGAGTTGCGCGAGAAAGGCTTCGGGGTCATCGGGGGTCAGCAAAATCTGTCCCAACTGGTTCGAGAATCCGTCCATGAGTTTGGCAACCAGCAGGATGCCGTTCTTTTGTCCGCGCACGGGGCCGAGGACGGAGGTGTTGGTGGGCAGTTTATCGCCCGCGTGGATGCGCGTGACGTAATTGATCTCGCTGTAGCGGATGAACAGCCGATAGTCGACGTGCCCGGGGATGTAGCGCACGCCGATTCCGCGCGGTGTGACGAGATATATCGCCTGCGCCCCGAAGATGAGCGTATCGCGATACAGCAGCATTAATCCCGCCGCGAGCAGGAACCACTGCAACCCCGTCAGGTTGAGACGCCCGTCGAGCAGGATTAGCACGGCGCTGCCAGCCAGCACCAACGCCAGGTTGCGGAC
>CAYJNF010000332.1:4239-4747 GCA_964370915.1 uncultured Chitinophagales bacterium | reverse complement strand
TCAAGATGGTTTGCCAATTGAGCTTTCGAAAGAGACGCTCTGGTGCACGCAATTTTTAATTCAACCCAGTCGGCAACAGCATCGGCTCTATTTGGAGTAGGAATGTCCGTCACTTTTCTTTGTCTCCTATCGTCACGGAAACTAGCCTTTCTACTGTCTCTGAACACTTCTTGACCTCAGCCAAGACATCGGGTGTTTTGTGTCGGTGTATTACCCCGAGCACTCTTTCAAGACGGCGGTTTGCACTTGCCAAGAACTTTCTCACCATTACTTCTTCCCCATCACTGAGTTCAAACGCAGCACTCAAGTCTCTTGTGTTGATCAGAAAATCTGTAGCCTGTTCATTGGATAAAACGTGAGATAAGAAATTAGTTATGTCACGTGACTCTCCCAGCACCGATGGCTTCTTTTTTCCTTCACCAAAGATAAATGAAAACAAGTTTTTAAGATCTGGCAGTTTCTCTTTGCTAATGGGTTCCTCTAGGTTTACATCTTCCTAGCTTGGTGG
>CAYJNF010000332.1:0-4229 GCA_964370915.1 uncultured Chitinophagales bacterium | reverse complement strand
ATCCCAAGGTATCTCTTTATTGCCGCTTGTCCGGTCGCCAACATCAGGTAAGAGAAGTTTTCCTTTGCGGGTTCAATATCGAAATCAAATTCGTTTTTTGTCTGCTGGACCAATTGGTAACATAGATAATGCTTTCGTGCAGAGTTCTGCCTATCACCAATCTGGTTTTGAATTGCTTCAAGAGCATATCCAGCATGTACCATATTTGCAACGTATCGAGCCTTTGCGTATGAATCCCACTTCATGATACCCGCAATATGCCGTACACCGAGGTAAGGAAGGACTTCATCTCTGTCATCATAAACGATAGCCGGAATTGTTGAGAGATCTTTTGCGACTTTTGCATCAAGAGTAGGCCAATTCCTGATTCCAAGTTCCATTTGCTTCTTGGAGTCAAGCAAGATCTTTATAGTAGCAACCCGGCGGTTCCCCTCGGCAGCAACGAAGTGTCCGCCCTTTTTCTGTATCACTACTATTGGTTCCTCATCGAAGTAACCATTCTGCGCCATCGAGAATGCCAACTCGTCAAGGTTGAAATCCCGATAAAGAACGTCCAAAAGTTTTTGCTCGGCCTGGCCTTGAACCTCCTCGGGAAGCCTCGGGTTGTAGGAATCAAGTTGTATTTGAGCAACCTTTAGATGTTGAACTTTCTTCTTAGAACCGATACCAGCATGAGCAAATGTTTTCATTTGAGCTACTCCGACAGCTTTATTGTTAAGCGGTCTTTGATTCTTCGTGCTATGGTCTTTTGATTGTTCCTCGTTTCTGATTCCCAAATTCGAAGGACATTGTATCCCATTAACCCGAGTCTGCGACTGATTTTTCTGTCACGCCTGATATTGTTTTCTATCTTTTCTATCCAATACTCTGGGTTGCTTCCTCTCGCCAGTCTGCATCGTAGTACAGGCCAGTTCTTCCCATGCCAAAAATCTCCATCACAAAAAACAGCAACGCGTTCTTCAGGAAAAACAATATCGGGTTTGCCTGGAAGAGTTTTGACATTTCGTTTGAAACGAAGTCCAAGTCTTTTCAACTCTCGCATCAACAGTAACTCGTGCCGAGTTCCTTTGCTGCGGTTAGCACGCTTTGAGACAGAACTTGCAGGCGAAGCGGGCTTGAGTCCGACAAATGACGGGCTTGATCTCCGTTTGCGGCCTGTGGCTCGCTTGGCTTTGCTGTTGGATAGACGAACTTTCAATTCGTTCTTCTACAAGCGTTGAGTAAGATGCTTGCTAGGATCACTGTGATTGAGGCTTGAGTAAAGATACAAAATTTTCTTTAAAGCGCCCCTCCGTTCTCGCACCATCATGGCTCATGAGCCGAATCTTGATGCGGTGGATCCCAGGTACGTTATTAGACCATTGGCGTTCCGTTAATGTGCAGCCCCGGCCAACATCTGACCGGGTTTCAACTGCAAACTGATCTTCGCTATTCAGGAGGGCGCGACAATCGTCTCCACAATGAACTCCGCATCGCGGCTGACGCCGTGAATCATCGTCGATGAGAACGCATAGAGAAAATGGAGTCCCACGAAATAGAGTCCCGGTACATTCTTGACGATGCCGCGGTAATGGTCAGGCTCATCCTTTCTCCCGATGGGAAGATCGATCCAGGAAAAGCCCGGATGAAATCCCGTGCACCAGATAACGTTCGTTACGTCGAGCACGCGCCCGTCTGCAAGTACCGGCTTCCCGTTCAGTGCCCCGGCGACTTTTGGCACACGCTCGACCGCCACGGCGTCAAGGTGCGCGGGTTTGACACGGATGAGCGGTCCGCCCTGTGAAATAATCTTCGGCCGCGCCTTCCGGCCCAGCGGCGTGTTCACGGTGAGCAGCCGGTGAAAGACAATCCGGAAGAGCAGGTGAACCAGCACAAGCCGCGCGGCAAGTCCGGCAATGTCGAACGGCACATGCCCCACATCCCGTCCCGACATCCATGTCCGGTGCGTCCGTGCAACCTCGACAGCAATCTCCGAGCCCGAGTTGCCGGCCCCGACAAGGAGTACGCCTCCCTCCTTCAACTGCGACGGGTTGCGGTACTCGCACGAATGCATCTGCACAATTCCGGGATCGAGCTCACCCGCGAACTGCGGCACACGCGGCTTCTGGTAGCTCGCCATCGCCACCACCACATTGTCCGCCTCAATCGTCCGGTCGCCCGTCGAGACAATGAATTTGCCGTTGCTCTTCGAGAGCCTCTCCACCGTCACGCCCGTTCGCACCGGCAGCGCGAAATGCGCCGCGTACGACTCGAGGTAATCGGCCATCTCGTTCTTTGTGGGAAACGAGAATCGCGGAGCCGGGAACGGCAGCCCGGCAAGTCCGTTGTACATCGCGGGCGTGAACAGGCGAAGCGAATCCCACCGGTTGCGCCAGCTGTCGCCGATCCGTTTGTTCGCTTCCAGAATAACGAACGGGACATCATGTTTCTTCAGGTAATACCCGGTCGAAAGTCCTGCCTGTCCACCCCCGATGACAACCGTGTTGATCTGCTCTGCATTGTTCATCCTGCCTCCTCCTATGCTTTCGTCGTCCCAAAGATATCATCCCGGCGGGAAAAAGGAAATACGTGCGACACAGAAATTTTGGTCCAGAGGGAGTAGTTGAAGCCGGCGAATCATGCAGTCGTGGATCGGTTTGGATTACGGTCTATGGACGTCATCAACCAACCCAATCGGACACAGGTGAACGAAAGAATCGTTCGAGCGGGATGCCAACGGCGGTTGAGGGTATGAATTTACTCAGTACGTTGAGTTAATTTACTCAGTACGTTGAGTTAATTTACTCAGCACGTTGAGTTAATTTACTCGACTGTTATTATGATTGCTTGACACCACGGGCGCGCAAGAACGTCGCTGACCTCAGCGATGGTCCAAGAGTGTTGCGCCTACCAGCAACCTCGCCCCCGTCTCGCTTTGGGAAACAAGCTCGACGGCCGGTCTACGACTCAACGGTGTCGTAGACTCGTTGAGGGGGTGAGGTCAAAAGAGTCTCGGAAAAGGTTAATGATTCACTGTAACAATCCTCTCGTTGCTACCACTCCGGCGTCCACGATGTGCCGAGTCCCGGACCGAACAGAATGGCATTCGAGAGAAGCCGCTCGGCTCCGCGGAAGTACGCGCGGAAGTCGGGCTGTGATGCGAACAGAATCACCTGTCCCCTCCCCATCGATTCCTGTGTGCAGTAGGGAGTGCCGGCAAGACGGAGCCGCGCTTCGGGCCAGAGCAATCCCGAGATGCGCAGCAAAGGCGCAGGCGCAAACCGTCCGACGGTACGAACTGACGGATACCTTGCAACCAGTGCTGCAGACGATGTCATCATCACCGGCAGCTTCTCCCCCATTCCGAACGTCAACCATTCGTCCCTGTCCAGATCCACGCGAAGAATCGCGCCTGAAGGAGCAAACACGCGGGCGAGTTCGTCCGCCCGTTCAAGTTCCTCGGGTTTCGGTGCGGGCTTTGCATCTTTGCGCGATGCGGTATCCGGCTTTTCCGGATACGACCAGATGTGGAGCTTGCTGATATCCGGCGACTCACTCGCGACCTCCTGCATGGCCGATTGTTCATACTCATTCAGCTTTGCGAGTACCTGCGATCGCGGCCGCGCAGCGGACAGCGCAGTGGTTGAATCGGCGCAGAACATTGCCGAGCTATTCATGGCAATGAGCGTACCGCCGCCTTGCACCCACCGGCGTATCTTCTCAATCGTCGGGCGGCCCAGCACGTTTGCGAACGCGTATCCGTCCGGCAGAATCAGGACGTTATAAATGGAAAGGTTGATCGACCCGAGCTGTGCAATGTCAAGCAACGCAAGCGGGAGGCCGATCTTCTGATCGAGCAAGTGCCATATCCACCCCACACTTGTCGAGCTTGTCGTACCACCCGCAACAAGAGCCGCTTTGGGTTTCCGCAGCACGCCAAGTTCGTTTCCGCCAAGGTCGGGTCCCTGTATTCCCAACCCGCTGTTAATCGCGATAATGTGGACACCGGTCTCACGGGCAATGCTATCAAGCGTGCGCGAAATGTCCGGCGGGTTTGCACGCACGGGAAGAAATATGGAGCCGCGGGGAAAATTCTTGTGTTCGATGTCGAGGTCCTTTTTCGCCGCATACATCGTAAGCCCGCGATCGTACAACATTGCTACCGCGCGTAACGCACCATCGGCGTTTGCATCGAACAGATATCCTTGCTGCGCACGTACACCCTCCAGACGGCCGGTGCGTGGCGCATC
>CAYJNF010000331.1:0-4750 GCA_964370915.1 uncultured Chitinophagales bacterium | reverse complement strand
TTACGTACAAAATTTCCAATCTGCACAAAGTGAGTTTCAAGAACAGCTACAATAACAGTGCGGATGATGATGTGAGCCGTTTGCAGGGTGAAGACGGGAATACGGGCAACGAAGAACGCAGAACATCGATACGATGGACCCAGCGCTCGTCATACACGGGTCAGCTGATGGGAAGCCATAACTTCCCTGAACTTGGCGATCTGGAACTGCAGTGGCGAGGAACAGTGTCGTCGTCTGTGCGCGAAGATCCTGACCGCAAACTTATTCCGTACGTCCGGCAGATCGGATCGTCGCCGGAAGATCCATTCTACGTGACAACAAGCGACAGAAGTTGGGAAAAAGCGAATGATCGGAGTAAGGGAGTTGGAGTGGATTTCGCGCTGCCGGTTGTTGGACTCAAGGCAAAGACTGGATTCTCTTACGAGAACAGAACGTCGGACTATAGGATTCGCGCATACAGAATTTCTGGTGTTGCCAGCACGCGGTTTGAACTGTATTCATTGCCGATTGAAAAGGTGTTCAGCCCCGAAAATTTTGGACCGGATGGATTCAGTTTCCATGAGAATCCGGCAAACGCAGCAAGCTTCTACGACGCAGAGCAGGAGTTGCTGGCGGGTTACGCCATGATCGATGCACCGTTTGAGGTCGCGGCGCAGAACTTCCGTTTGGTCGCAGGAGCCAGAGTGGAGAACTCGTCACAGCGTCTTCACAGTGTACTTTCACTGGCCGATCAAACACCAGCCACAACGGAACTGAAGAAGATCGATGTGCTGCCGTCGATGAATCTGACATACATCATCACCGGGGATATGAACTTCCGCCTCGCGTACAGCCAAACGTTGAACCGCCCGGAATTCCGTGAGCTTGCGCCGATTGCGTATTACGACTTTGGCCGGCTTGAGACGGTTTATGGAAATCCGATGCTGCAGCGTGCATTGGTGCGGAATTATGATGCCCGCTTCGAAGTGTTTCCGGGCGCGGGAGAGATTCTCGCGGTGAGCTACTTCCATAAGGACCTGTCCAATCCGATTGAAGAGATGATCGATGTGTCATCGACGCCGATTCGCACGTACGTCAATTCCGATCGTGCAACAAACAAGGGATGGGAATTTGAATTCCGCACATCGCTCGATTTCATCGGCGGCTACTTTGGCAACTTCATGTTGACGGGCAATTACACGCGGATTACGTCGGAAGTAGAGGTGGTGAACGAAGTGACTCCGGGCGTGTATGAGATGTCGAAGCGACCGCTGCAAGGTCAATCGCCGTACATGGTAAACATTGGCGTGTTATTTACCGAGCCTTCCACGCGAACGTCCATCAGCGTCTTCTACAACAAATACGGTCAGCGGATTGATGCGGTCGGCTCGGCGATTAGTGAGCCGGACATTTACGAAGAACCCCGCGACCTTGTCGACGTGACCGTTTCCCAGCCGTTGTTCAATCTGTTCGAAGCAAAATTCTCTGTCAAGAATCTCAATGGCAAACCCGAGGTGCTGACGAAGCGCGGACAGTTTTATCGCAGTAATTCAACCGGGACATCGTATGCCTTCTCTCTCTCGGCAACATTGTAGCACGCAAACTCAGGGTCAGGACGAAGCATTGTATCACTCATATCATCTCACACATTTGGAGGTACACCATGGTAAAGAAGTTACTTACCACATCAGTCCTTGGACTCTGCCTTGCGGCGCTGACATTTGCTCAACGACCGCAAGCGGTAATCGGCGCCGGATTGGGAGCGCCATTCAAGTCTGCGTATTTCCAGACGGTCGGAACGGTACGAACGCTATCGGCTGACACCGCGTACATCCTAACCGGAATCTACTACGTCGATTCAACAGCGGTGCTGAATATTCAACCGGGGACAGTGGTGCTCGGCGACAGTGCATCGGGCGGAACACTCTGCATTAAGCGGGGCGGGAAAATTTATGCAAATGGAACTGCGCAGCGTCCGATTGTTCTGACAACAAAAAATGCGGCTGGTGATCGGCGAGTCGGTCAGTGGGGGGGAATTATTCTGCTCGGCTCGGCGCGCAACAACCAGAGCGTGAACCAGACGATTGAAGGTGGACTGCACGCGTCAGCCGTCTATGGTGGAACGAACGATGATGACTCAAGTGGCGTGCTGCGCTATGTGCGCATTGAGTATGGCGGCATCCCGTTTCTTCCTGACAACGAAATCAACGGCCTGACGATGGGAAGCGTCGGGCGCAGAACGGTGATTGAATATGTTCAGACGAGTTTCAACAACGATGACGGCTATGAGTGGTTTGGCGGAACCGTGAATGCGAAGTACCTTGTCTCGTGGCGCAATCTCGATGATGACTTCGACACCGATTTCGGATGGAGCGGTCGCGTGCAGTTCGGCTATGCGAAGCGAGATCCATCGATCTTTGATGCTAGCTCGGGCAGCAACTCAAACGGTTTTGAATCGGACAACATGGGCGGTAGCTCCGGTCCGTGGCCTGCCCGACCGACAACAAGCGGCATCTTCTCAAACATCACTGCCATTGGTCCGGAATCCGACACCAGCCTGTATGGCAGTATTTCAAGCAAGCACGACTATGCGGTGTTCATCCGCCGTCGGTCATCGATCAGCATTTACAATTCTCTGTTCGCGGGATTCCGTCACGGCATTGTTCTGCGAAACGATAGCACGCAGTGGAATGCAAGTGTCGACAGTTTGCAGATTCGGAACACAAGTGTGCAGTCCGGTCGCCGGCTGATTGGCGCGGACACGCCACCGACGTCGTTTTCCGGGACGGGCGGGTTCAATGGCTTCAACGCGGATTCGTGGTTCACGACGGCACTGTACGCGAATGTCGGGAACGTTGCGCGACAACCTGCTGCTGTTGGGTTGAGCGCGGCTGCATTCACACTCGGATCTGGAAATGATCCTCGTCCGGCGCTCGGCTCGGAACCAGTCACCGCAGGAACAAGCTTCTCCAATCCCCGCTTGTCTGGTTTGACTGCAACAACCTATCGCGGCGCATTCGATCCATCGCTTCCCATGAGTTCGCAATGGACGGCAGGTTGGACGAACTTCGATCCGCAGAACACGAATTATCTCACGGGCGTGAAAGAAACGAACGACGTGAATCCGCGCTCGTTCACGCTCGAACAAAACTATCCGAATCCGTTTAACCCGACGACGACAATCCGTTTCTCTGTTCCCCAAAGCGGGTTCGTGACCCTGAAAGTCTACAATCTGCTCGGGCAGGAAGTGGCAACGCTCGTGAATGAACAGCTTGCTGCCGGCACGTTCGCCGCGGATTTCAATGCAGCGCAGCTTGCATCCGGGGCGTATGTCTATCGGCTGAGCGCAGAGGGTTTTGTACAAGTGCGTAAGATGGTCTTGATGAAATGATGGCGGAACACCCGCGGAGCGCAGCGAATTTGCTTTTAGCAGGAAGAAAGTTGTTCACATAGTATTCCACGCGTGTGCACAAGTGAGTGCAGACAATCGACTGAGTTAGTCCTGATTGCATCCATCGACGCGCGACGTTGAACAGATTGCAGACTTTTGTAGTCATATTCCTCCCAACTCCTTGATGGGCGGAAGAGAGGCTTCACCAACGACCTGACCCCGTTGCGTGGAGCCTCACCATTTTTGGGGCTGCACGGCAGCTCCAACTCGCCGCATTTCTCTTTACAGTTTCTTAACACGAAGTTTACGTACAGGTAAAAGGTCGTTTGCATATTGTGTCATCACAAAAATCAGGGTCAGAATTTGCGCATCAGTCTGCTGTGTTTGCTGCTCTGTTGCCTCACGAGCAGAAGTGTATTCAGTCAGGAGGTTTCGAAGGATTCATCGTCAGTTGATATTCGTGAACAAGTCGAAGAAGTGAGGGGTGCTGTCGAGGGATTGCAGGAAACATCGACCGAAGTAAAGAATATTCTTGATGTGCTTCGAAGGATCAAGGTCTCAGGATATCTTCAGGCCCAGCATCGTTCCACCAACATTCTCAATCAGCCGTATTCAATCGGTCAATTCTCCGGCGGTGCCTTTCCCGGGAATGTGAAAAATCAATTTCAACTCCGACGCGGCCGCCTGAAGGTCACCTATGACAACGTTCTCACACAAGCCGTGTTTCAGCTTGATATTGTGCCGACCGGTGTAATCGTGAAGGACGCGTATCTTTCGTTTGTGGAACCCTGGCTGCAATCCGTAGGAGTGCAGGCTGGCATCTTTGATCGTCCGTTTGGTTACGAAGTGTCCCTCTCGTCCGGCAACAGAGAAAGTCCGGAACGGTCGCGGCTTTTTCAAACACTGTTTCCCGGTGAACGCGATCTGGGGGCGAAACTTTTTTTCGCACCACAACTCGGTGCTCTCACGTTCTTGCGTGCGGACCTTGGCATCTTCAACGGAACCGGCGGGACTGCCAACGAGTTTGATAACTTCAAGGATGTGATTGGAAGAGTGGGCGCTCAGTTTCCTCTCGATGACATCAGTGCGGAGATTGATCTTGGCGTCTCCGGCTACTTCGGGAAGGTGCGAAACAATACGAAGGATCTCTTCGTGAACGGTGAGCCTGTGCATGGAGCGAGAGGATTCATCAGGATTTCTGATACGCTCAGCGTTGGCGAAGGTGTTGCCCGGCGTTATTGGGGATCGGATGTGCAGGTCTACGTTGATGTGCCATCTGTTGGCGGACTGATAGTGCGGGGAGAATATATTTTCGGAAAGCAGCCGGGAACATCGTCCACCACCGTCAGTCCCGCAACGCAGCCTGCGACGGCGCTGTAC
>CAYJNF010000330.1:0-4762 GCA_964370915.1 uncultured Chitinophagales bacterium | reverse complement strand
CTCTGCACCGTCGTTGAGTCCGTCGCCATCGCTGTCGGCGTTGTAGGGATTGGTTCCGTACCGCCGCTCTTCGCCAGTGGTTAATCCATCACTATCTTCATCCTCATCATCTCTCCCGCCCATGTAGAAATTGAATCCCAGTCGTGCAGTTGGATACCAATCGGCAAGTCCCGGTCGATTCTCTTCAGCAAGTTTGCTATGCCCTTTCCAATCGTCGGTATAGTCGTCGAGAATGCGTCCGCCGAAGTCGACATTGAATGAAATGCTCCGCGACGTCGGAATCTCGAATCCGAATCCAAACGGAATGTGAAGACTTACATTCGTCTTTCCATCCGGAATGTAGACGTTGTTGAGATTCTGTCGCACATATGCGCTGCCGCCGATGCCGATGTACGCGTATGGACGGACTTCCATTGTCGGGGGAAAGTGGTACCATGCGACAAGATCAGCGCTCCAAAGTTTCAGGGCCATGTATTCGGAGTTCAGTGAAACAGGTGCTGCGAGCGACGTGTCGGCGGGATACTGAATTGCAATCAAGCGATCATACCCAACCATCACGCCGAGTGAAAAGCGTTTCGTGAACCCGTAACGAAAAACCAGATCGCCGCCGGGTGAAAGACGACGGGTGTTCAGATCGTTGATCCAGATATTTCCGCCGCCGTGAAACCCGAGCGACCATCTGCTATCAGTCGAGAACAACGGTCCGCGCTGGACGTTCTGCTGCGCGTTGCCGATACGGAAGAACATCACGGTGATCAAGATGAAGAGCGGAACACGTTTCATGGTTCTATGCCTTTCAAGGAATGCGTCTCAACCGAAATAGGTATGGATGGGGTTTGCGCGCGACGCGTAATCGTGCACAAGATGATTGCATGTCATGGTCTGTGCGAGAAAATTCGGATCCTGAGTTGGGGGTGAGAAATCCAGGAACATCAACGATGTGCCGTCGAAATGCCGGGAGTTCGAACGGTGCACAATTTGTGGTTCACTGATAACTTACGTCATGCGCCGGTGTCAGTTCGTGAACTGGGGCAAGACAAAACATAGTCGCATCGGTAACACTCGCGCGGGTAGAGTGTTGACAAAGCAGTGCGATTGGAGTACCTTACAACGGTGACAAGAGTAATTGCTATGCTGTGGATTCCCCTGACATAGCCCATCCCATGTACAGAGTAACGTGCCTGGGATTTTTGTTTTTCGCGGGAACGGCATGTCGGGGGCTGCATGTTCACTTCACTTGCAGAAAGGAGGATCATATGATACTCAAACGGCTGACAGACTTTCTCGACAGCAACAATATCAAATATGTTGTGATCCATCATTCTCCGGCATTCACGGCCCGCGAGGTTGCGGTCTCGGCTCATATTCCGCGCAACGAAGTGGCGAAGACAGTCGTCGTCAAAACCGACGGAACACTGGCGATGGTCGTGCTCCCCGCAACGCAGATGGTCGACTTTGGCGATTTGAAGAATGCTCTGGGTGTGAACTCTGTCGTGCTTGCAACAGAGGCCGAGTTCAACATCCTATTTCCAGATTGCGAGATTGGAGCGATGCCGCCATTTGGTAATCTGTTCGGGATTGATGTGATAGCCGCCCATTCTCTCAGAGAGGATCAGGACATTGCATTCAACGGCGGGACGCACAGAGAAGTGGTGAAGATGGCGTACAAAGATTTCGAACTGCTGGTGAATCCTCGAATCTTGAAATTCACTGCAGAGCGAAGAGTGCGTGCGGACATCTACGAACAGGGAATCAGCTGAACACGGATTCCCTCATCGCCCGCGCAATACGCGTGCGGGAAACAGAAAGAGTGCCTTGATGAACTCGAGCAATGCATCGACCGTTATTCCGATGAGTCGAAACGGAAGCAGAAGCAGCCAGACAATCGGATAGAGAATCAGTGCGACCAACGCGAGCGGCCAGCAAATGACGAGCAGGATAAGCCAGAGCAAGAATTTGATCATTATCGTTCCTTGAAAGTCACTTCATCTTTACGTACCTGGCGGGCAGAAGTTGCTGCATGCCTTTTGCACTCTGCTTGCTTGAACCGAACCATTACCATCCGCACCAAGCAACATCTCACTTTTCTCCTTACTTTTGGAAAGACATGCCACTATGTTAGTAATAGTAAAAGAGAACTACGATGACATGAGCAAAGAGGCAGCGCTCATTGTTGCAGACCGATTGCGCCGAAAACCGAACCTCGTCCTGGGACTTGCCACAGGCAGCACGCCTCTAGGATTGTACAAAGAACTGATCCGGATGCATGTTGATGAGGGACTCGACTTTTCGAAAGTGACAACGTTCAACCTCGATGAATATGTCGGGCTGCTGCCCAACCATGAACAGAGCTACAATTTTTTCATGTGGAAGAATCTGTTCGAACACCTGAACATTCCGGAACACAGCATCCATATTCCCGACGGGATGGCGGACGATATTGATGGATTTTGTGAATGGTATGAGAAGGAGATTGAGAAGGCGGGCGGCATTGATTTACAGATTCTCGGCATCGGGGGAAACGGGCATATCGCATTCAATGAGCCGGGATCGTCACTCGGATCGCGCACACGCGTAAAGACGCTCACGGAAAAAACACGTAAGGATAACGCCCGCTTTTTCGGCAGCCTCGCTGAGGTGCCGAAGTATGCAATTACCATGGGCATCGGAACCATCATGGATTCGAAAGAGCACATCCTTCTCGCGAGCGGCGCAGGCAAGACCGACGCAATCAAGGCGGCCGTTGAAGGGCCGATTACCAGTCAATGTCCGGCGTCGATTATTCAGCTGCATCGTGTGACGTTTGCTATATTGGATAAGGAAGCCGCTTCAAAATTGTCGGGCGACTATCCCGGCTCGTGGAAATCATCTTTCATGCTTGAACGATAAGGAGCCATCCATGGCGCATACCATCTGTATTTTCGAAGATCCTCAATATGTGAAACTTCTTCCGCTGGTCTACACACGTCCGGTCTATGAACTGCGTTGCGGCATGCTTACATTGCGCGACAAAATGCAACGGGCATATCCAAAGGCCGGCACAGCGTTATTGTGCAGGCCGTACCTCGCGGAGGTTCTGAAACAACAGCATCCGGAAATTCACGTTAACGAAGTCCATTCCGGAAACTGTCTTCTGTTGAACGGGCGAATTCTGGCGGACAAGAGCCTTGCCAGGAAGATCCCACTCAAGGGCGAGGACGCTGTTTATCTTTCAGGTAACACCGTCGTTGCTGTGCGCATGAACGCCGACACGAGGCCATCGGTTCATCACGATTTGTCCGAGTTTCTTCACGTGGATCATTTTGCAGAGTTTCAAAGAATCCAAGTGGACATCGAATTGATCGAGTATCCATGGCAGATCATCCATAAAAATGGAGAACAGATTGTTGCTGACTTTGAGAGGCTTTCGCTCAAGGGCACCAATCGGGGAAAAGTCCATGCAGGTGTGCATCTGCTCAACAAGAAACGGATCGTCATCAACAAAGGTGCCGAGGTGAAGCCGGGCGTAGTGCTTGACGCTGAGAACGGCCCGATCTACGTTGGCAAGAACGTGAAGATATTTCCGAACGCGGTCATCGAAGGACCGGCATTCATCGGAGATGGCTCGCTCATCAAGATCGGTGCGAAGATCTATGAGAACACAAGCATCGGGGAAATGTGCAAGGTTGGTGGCGAGGTCGAAGGAAGCATCATTCATTCCTTTTCCAATAAGCAACACGATGGTTTCCTCGGGCACGCATATCTTGGCATGTGGTGCAATCTTGGCGCAGACACAAACAACAGCGATCTCAAAAACAACTACGGTCATGTGAAGGTGTATGTAAATGGCGCCATGGTTGACAGTGGCATGCAGTTCGTCGGGCTGATTATGGGAGATCATTCGAAGAGCGGTATCAATACAATGTTCAATACCGGCACGGTTGTCGGAGTCTCAAGCAACATTTTCGGTGCGGGATTTCCCGCGAAATTCGTTCCATCATTCTCTTGGGGTGGATCGGATGGAATGGAAACGTATGATGTCGAGAAGAGTCTGGAGGTTGCGTGCAGAGTTATGTTGAGAAGAAAAATAGTGATGACCAAAGCGGCCGAGACGATGTTGAGAAGAATTTTTGCGGTCACTCATCATGAACGCGAGAGCGTGATTGCAAAAACAACTCACTAAGAATCTCATACTGCATGAAGATACTGGCTCTCTCCGATATACACGGCTCTTACAAAGCAATGCTTGAAATCGTTGAAGCAAACCCCTCAATTGATGTCATCGTTATTGCGGGTGACTTGACCACGTACGGGACCATCGATGAGACGAATAGGGCGCTTGAGCAACTTCATGCATTTGCAAAGCCTGTGTTTGCAGTTGCCGGGAATATGGACCCGCTCTGCGTCGAGGAAGCGTTGTACGCTCATGGCATTTCGGTTAACGGGCGTGGTGTCGTGATGGACAATGTTGGATTCTTCGGAGTGAGTGCCGCACAAATCTCACCACTTCATACTCCAAACGAAATCACAGAAGAAGAGATCGGAATGCTGGCGACCCGTGGGTGGAACGAAGTCGCCAAGGCCGCCCAACATGTGTTCGTTCCGCATTCCCCACCGATGAATACGAAACTGGATGTTATCCACTCAGGTCAACACGTCGGCAGCACGGCTGTAAGGGAATTCATCGAGCCCTCACAGCCGGATGTAGTCATTTGCGCACATATTCATGAAGCGAGAGGGATTGACACTTTGGGCAACAGCCGCATGGTGAACTGTGGTCAGG
>CAYJNF010000329.1:0-4763 GCA_964370915.1 uncultured Chitinophagales bacterium | reverse complement strand
GCTTCGGGGACTGTAGTGACGGGTGGTGCCAGGGGGATGCTAAGATTTAACGTTTTTTCTTTGCGTCTTTGCGTTAAATTTTGAGTAAATTCTGCAAGGCAACAATTTGAATTAGTTACGCTATTTCCACCCCGGGGATATTCACCAGATCATGGATCCATCTGCGCGATCTGAACCGCCATCCGCTGACGAAGGCTTTGGCAATTTCTTCCAACATGACCATGAGATAGACCCAATAAACAGGCAGGTGCAGCACGAACGCGCCCACATACGCGGCGGGAACACCGATCAGCCAGATGGAACAAATTTCCATGATCAATGCAAAGCGCGTGTCTCCGCCTGCGCGTAACGCGCCAATGAAGACCGAAAAATTAAACATGCGGATCCATAACGTGCAAGCCATTACCAGCAACAACCAGCGGACGTTATTTTCGCCGCTGGGGGAAAGATCGTAAAGTGAAACGACACTGTCACGCAGAAGAAAAATAATAAAGCCAATGCCCATTGCAAACGTGACGCCCATTAACATGACCTTGCGAACGATTTCATAAGCTTCGTCTTTTTTTCCTACGCCGATACGGTTACCCACCATCACCGCACAGGCATTGCCAAGTCCCATAAAGACGACAAAGCCAAGCTCCTCTATCGTCGCATTGACATTGATCGCGGCAATCGAGTCTGTGCCGATATGGGCATAAATGGCATTGTAGGTTGTAATGCCTACCGACCAAAATAATTCATTGGCGATGGCCGGGATAACTGTTTTGAGAACGCGCCCGAAGAAAGGTATATCGAAAGAGAAAAACGTCAGCGGGTTGGCAGCGAGAGGAGTCTTCTGGGTGTAGATAAAGATGAGAAGCAGAACCAGTTCAAGGGTCCAGCCTGATGCGGTGCCAATTGCGGCGCCTCGTACTCCCAACGCAGGAAGTCCGCCTACTCCGAAAATCAAGCAATATCCCAGGATCGTCTTGAAGATCAAAGCAGAAACTGTGGCAATGACGGTAAGGCGGATCAATTGAATGCTGCGCAAGACAGCAATATAAGCAGTGGCAATGGCAATGGGAATGTATGTGAAGCCAACGATGCGAAGATACCTGCTTCCAAGATCGATGACTTCAACATCATTTGTATAAAAGCCCAGCACAGTTTGCGGCATAAGTGTTGCCGCGAGGGTAAAAACCAACGCGACAAACACGGCTGTGAGAAGACTCATGCCCAGCACTTTGCGGATGGGTTCGGTCTCCTGCTTGCCCCAAAATTGCGCGGTGAAGATCGCCATGCCGCTGGTTGAGCCGAAGAGAATCAAAATGAGCACAAAGAAAACTTGATTCGATAAACCCAACGCGGCAATGGCGGTTTCGCCCAACTGCCCCACCATGATGACATCTATCATATTGAGCGAGGCATTGATGAGTTGTTGAAAAGAAATGGGAATTGCGATCACGAGCAATTCACGTAGAAAGGTACGGTCACGCAGGAAGGAGAAGTTCATGAGGGAAAGAATTGAGGAAAGGACACTTGCGCCGCACGCCAGTGCAGGTGTGAAGGATGCAGAAAGAAAAAAAACGGCGGCTCCCTTCGGTGACCGCCGACTGGTACCTGATGACTGTTCACTGATTACTGATCTTCAGGCGCATCGCGGACAATATAAAGCGGCCTGCCCTTGGCTTCGTCATACAAGCGGCCGACATATTCGCCGAGAATTCCCAAGGAAATTAATTGTACGCCGCCGAGAAACAGCACTGCGATCAGGGTAGTGGCTTGACCAAAAAATGCCCCCGACCCCATGATACGCATATAAATAACGACAGGGATTGCAAGTATGGAAACGCCCGCAGAGAAGAAACCAAAATAAGTGGCCACTTGCAAAGGAAAATATGAAAAGCCCGTGATGGCATTCAATGCCAGTTTGAGCATCTTGCTGAAGGGATACTTCGTCACACCTGCAACGCGCGCGGCACGTTTGTACGTAACGCCAATTTGCTTGAAGCCCACCCACGCAGACATTCCTCGCGGGAAGCGATGACGTTCATTCATTTGCTTGAGCACATTCACTACTTTACGGTCCATCAAACGGAAGTCGCCTGTATCCACAGGAATTTTTACATCTGTGATGCTGTAGATAATTCTGTAAAACATCGCCGCGGTGAATTTCTTGAACCACGATTCACCTTCACGCTCACCGCGCACGGCGTAAACAACTTCATAACCTTCCTTCCACTTCTTCGCAAGTTCAAGAATGGTCTCGGGCGGGTCTTGCAAATCCGCGTCAATGATGATGACAGCATCGCCGCGCGCATAATCCCAACCTGCGGTGATGGCAACCTGATGCCCGAAGTTACGTGCAAAAATAACGGGGCGGACAGTTTTATCCTTTTGCGCGAGTTCACGGATCTTATCCGTTGAGCCATCCGTTGAGCCGTCATCCACGAGGATGAGTTCCCACGATTCGCCAGAGGAATCCATCACTTCTTTGACGCGGCGATAGAGTTCGGGGAGATTATCAATTTCGTTATAGATGGGGGCAATGATCGAATAAATAATTTTCATGAATCTTGTTCCCGTTTTTCCTTTGTGGAAAATTTAAGTTGCCGCCGTGCTTTTATCTTTTCCGGCGGGGTCACGAACTGCTTTTCATCGTCAGCTGCAAAGGGAGATAGCCCCAATATACGGCGGCGCAGGTATTCCATAATCACAACAACAGAAGCCAGAACAGGAACAACCAGCAAGGCTCCCATAATTCCTTCAAGAATCGTGGCAATCATAATAGCGATGAAAATCAACGCTTCATTCATGTGTAAACTACGTCCCATGATAATGGGGCGCACAAAGAAGTTCTTTAAATTGATCAGCACCAGGTACGTCAGTCCGACAATGCCAGCCACCCAAAAATTAGAAAGGGGAATCCAACTCGAGCCTTCCAACAAAGCCACACCCATTGCAAGCGCCGCCGCCAGGAAAGGCCCTACATCGGGAATTAAAGTGAATAGCCCTGCCAGCGCCCCCAAAACCAATGCGCCAGGAATGCCAAGTACCAGCCATGCGATTGTGAATACAATCCCAACGATCAACATCAGAACGATCTGACCGCGCAGGTAAGCCATCCACACATTCCGAAGGCGTTTGTACAACTCACGCATATCATGGTGATACGCTTGCGGCGCCAGTCCAATCATCCATTCACGCATGTGCGGCCATTCGCTCATGAACAAATGTACACTTACGAGAATCACCAAAAACCATAATACGTTGATGGATGTCGTCTCAAGCAAAGCCAGAGCCTCCTCAGGCAATGGCGTTAGAACTGATTCCTGCAAATGCCCGAGACTTTCACCCAATTGCTCAAAATGAAACACCATGCTGCCAAACTGCACAGGCTGTGTAAGCATAACACTCGTCTGACGTGAAAGGTCAAGAAGATCGCTGGCCACAATTTTTATTTCATCGAAAAAGATCGGCGTCAATATGGCGGGCACGCCCACCAACACGATCAATGCAGAAAAATACACAACATTCACTGCTGCCGTCCGCGATAATTTTGTGTTATGCGTCAACATTGTCACAGCAGGGCTGATGATGTACGCAATAAATCCTGCGATCACCAGCATCTTCACGGCCTCGCGCGCATAGATCAACAGCGCAATGATCGCAATAAAAATAGTGATCCCAACAACGTAACGAAAGGGAATGCTCCATTGAGGATTTTTCATAAAATCTTTTTCACCGCATCCAAAGTTGGTTCAATAATCGGAGCAGATTGGACTGCCTGCATCGCCGCGCGGACATCCTTGAGTCCACTGCCTGTATTCAACACCAGAATTGGATCATCGCTTCTGACGCCGCCCGCAGCTGTTGCTTTGACCAGACCGGCATAAGCTGTAGCCCCGGCAGGTTCGGGAAAGACTCCCATTTGACCAAGCACTGCAATAGACTTAATGATCTCGTCATCTGATACTGTTATATAAGTACCGTCTGTTTCTTTCGCGGCACGCAGTGCGCGGACACCGTCTCGCGGCAAATCCACTGAGATGCTGTCTGCAATTGTCTTCGCAGAGACAGGTGTGATGACTTCAGTATTTGCATGAAACGCATTCGCAATTGCCGCAGAGCCTTCGGCTTGCACACCGATGACGCGCGGCATGTTGGGAATCCAACCCAGGGCAAGTAAATCCTTGAACCCTTTGTGAATGCCAGAGATGATATTGCCATCACCCACTGAAACAAAAATACTAAGAGGTGCATGATCATCCAGCGGACTATCCTTCGTGTGCCAGTCGCGATGCGTCTCGATCCACCATTCCCAGATTTCAAATGCGGCGGTTTTCTTCCCCTCAAGCGTAAATGGATTGTAGCCCGTGTTGCGACAATACCAGCCAAACTCATTCGAGGCCTTGATGCTCAGGTCAAAAGCATCGTCGTAAGTGCCATCTACCAAAATGACTTTTGCACCGAAGATAAGCAGTTGCGCCACCTTCGCCTGTGGGGCAGACTTGGGCGCGAAGATGATCGCCTTCTGCCCAATCGCGGCAGACATTCCCGCCAATGCCGCGCCCGCATTTCCAGTGGACGCAGTCACAACGATTTCGGCTTTGAGTTCGCGCGCACGCGTCACAACAACTGCGCTGGCACGATCTTTAAAAGATGCCGTGGGATTGCGCGACTCATCCTTGAGCCATAAATGTTTGAGCTTGAGGTTTTCTGCCAATCGTGGCAGGGCAAATACAGGCGTCCAGCCTGCGGCGTGCAAGGGAGTGGAATCCCCT
>CAYJNF010000328.1:0-4766 GCA_964370915.1 uncultured Chitinophagales bacterium | reverse complement strand
ACAGTGAACAACATCAACATCGGTGTTCTTCCCGATACGGTCAGTGGTATGAACCGTGTTCGCGGCGTTGCACGAACCGGAACGCTGCCGTTGAGCGGAACGATTGTTTATGCTGTGTCGGAGACGAGCGGCGCCGTTGTCGGCGCAGCGGTATCTGAACAGACTGGGAACTATGCAATTGTTGGATTGGCGCCCGGTTCATACGTAGTGCACGCAACGAATCCTGGATATAATCCAACAACAAGTCCGTCATTCACGATCGCTCAGCAGTTCATGCCTGCAACTGCCACCATGAATGTGAACCTCGCGCAGAGTCTGACAGGCGTCGGCGCGACCGACGATGCAGTCCCGCAACAGCTCAGTCTGCACCAAAATTATCCTAATCCGTTCAATCCCAGCACGACGATACGCTATCAGCTGCCAGCAAACGGTCAGGTGGTGTTGAAGGTGTTTGATGTGCTCGGCCGTGAGGTCGCGACGCTCGTCAACGAAACACAACAATCCGGATCACATGAAGTCAGTTGGGATGCCAGCGGTGTATCGAGCGGCGTATACTTTTACAAATTGAAGGCGGGGAGTTTTTCTGAAACGAAGAAGATGGTATTAACGCAATAAGAACACTCACTTGCAGGGGCGCCCGGTCAGCGCCCCTGTACTGCAATGATCTTCCTCGTCGCAGCATCAGACGGTGCAACCACTCACACATCAGTCACGATTTGGCTTCGATTCCATTCCCGAAATCAGGTTGACAAACAACTCTGGCTTTTGTAGGTTGTATCGCAAAATAGTATCGAGGCCTTCGATCAAGCATGTCACTCTCTATAGAAACTATTCGCGAGTATTGCCTCTCGAAAGAGGGGAAGATTACTGAGGAATTCCCCTTTGGGGAGGCGGCTCTTGTCTTCAAAGTGGAAGGGAAGATGTTTCTTCTGACTATGCTCGACCGTCGGCCGCTGTCGATCAATCTCAAAGCGGATCCCGAATACGCAATTGAATTGCGTGAGCGGTACGAATCGGTCAGGCCCGGTTACCATATGAACAAGAAACACTGGAACACGATAACCCTTGACGACAACATTCCAACGAAAGTCGTGTCGCAGATGATCGATCACTCGTTCGAGCAGGTGGTGTCGGGACTTCCGAAAAAGAAGAGGTCGATTGCGAAGTAACGCATGCGGCAACAAAACGCTCGCCGCAACGTTAGAATGATTCCAGAGCCGGGTGGGCTGGCATATTTTAGGAAGGAGAAGTACAATGGAAACACTCGTTATCTCAGCAATGCGCGATCAGCTTGCCGATCGCCGCGAGAAGCTCGAACAGGCACTGACACACGCACCAGCGAATGACAATCTGCGCTATTTGTTGCATGAAGTAGATAACGCCCTGTCCAAGATGAACACCGGCGAATTCGGCCTTTGCGAAACATGTCACGATCCGATTGAGCCTGAACGGCTTGCTGCGGATCCGCTGATTAGAAACTGCATCGATCACCTCACCCAGGCCGAGCAGCGGGCGCTTGAGCGTGATCTCGACCTCGCTTTTCAAATTCAGAAGGGTTTGCTTCCCAAAAATGATATCGCTCATGCCGGGTGGAGTGCAACATTCCACTATGAGCCTGCCGGCTCGGTCAGCGGCGACTACTGCGACATCATCATTCCCGACGGCGTGGACGGCTCGATGTTTTTCTTTGTGGGTGATGTGACAGGCAAAGGCGTGGCAGCTTCGATCCTGATGGGACATCTTCACGCGATGTTTCGCAGTCTGCTTGTGACGAACTATGCACTCGATGAGTTGGTCGCCCGGGCTAACAGGATTTTCTGCGACGGAACTTCCAGCTCGCATTTTGCGACGCTCGTCGCAGGCAAGGCCGGCTCCAACGGCGATGTGCAACTCGTGAACGCAGGACATTGCTTGCCGGTACTGATCGGGCGCAGCGGCATCCGGACAATTGGCTCGACGTCCCTTCCGATAGGGCTCTTTTGCAGCACGGAGTTTCAGCCACTCACGCTGCATCTGTCGCCCGGAGAGAGCCTGGTGGTGTATACCGACGGGCTGACGGAGGCCAGAAACGAATCGGACGCGCTCTACAGCGAAGAACGCTTCACGAATTTGCTTGGCAGCCACGCCAATTCTACAACGCGGGAGATCCTTGGCTCATCGCTGCATGACGTGAGAACGTTCAGGGGAAAGGCCGCTAAGACAGATGACCTGACGATACTTGTGCTTCAGCGGGCCTGAGTCGAAAATCCAACACAAGCAATAGCGAGTTCGCAGAGGAGGGGAGCGTCGCACAACGTCACATCTCTGCGAAGCTCACATCCGCCGGATCGTCACGCGATCCAAATATCTCACCTTCTCCGTATCCACTCGCACGGTGTCTCCCGACTCGACAAACTGGGGCACCATGATTTCCACTCCGTTCTCAAGGCGGGCACTCTTCAGCGTATTGTCGTGTTCGCCGCGTAATCCCGCGCCCGTGGATTCAATTCTGAGGTCAATGATCTTCGGGAACTGGACCGACACGGCTTCGTTATTCAGCAACTCCACCGTTATTCTCATCCCCTCCTTCAGGAACTTGTTGACGTGTCCGAGCGAAGCCTGCGGCAGGCCGACTTGCTCGAACGAGTCCGGATCCATGAAATAGCATTGCTCGCCGTCGGAGTAGAGAAAGTCCATCGGACGTTTGCGGAGATCCACCACTTCAAGTCTGTCGGAGAATTTGAAGCGGCGATCGGCGAAGTGCCCGAATCGGACATCGTGTAGTTTGAGTTCGATGAAGCCATGCATTTGTCCGCTGCCCGCATGCCGGACAGCTTCGAGAACTTTGTATAGCCGGCCGTCAAGCATCAGCGCAGTTCCAGCTTTCAGTTCGGATGCAAGTACCATAGAAATTCCTCCATGTCTTGAGAAGAATATCTGAACCGCCCCGTCAGTTTCATGCTGCCGGAAAGCTATCACGTCGGAAGGCGAAAGTCAACAGTTTTCCGTGTACGCCTTCCGGTGTATTCGGTTTCGCTTTTTACGCTGTCCGTGCAAAAATATATCCTGCAACCTTTGGCACAATCAGGGCGTCTAAGAAGCAAGAAAGGGCACACCAATTTTTTCCAATTGTTCATTCTAAAGGAGGGAGTCATGAAGAGATGGAAGAGTCTTACAATCGCCGCGCTGTCGATGTTGGCATTGGGGGTAAAAGGACAGGAAAACGTAAGCACTGATGCTGAGCCTAGTGCTTTTTGCAGTTTGCGAAGCTATGAGGAATGCGACCTCAAGAAGTATGAGAAGAATTTTCTGGGCTCGCTGGATTATCCTGCAAACGAAATCATCGAAGCGGGACTCGCGCAAGTGGCGATGCTAAAGCTTGCCCAGCCACAAACACCATGCAAGAAACTCAAGAAGAAGGTCGATGATCTTGCACTTCACGGCGCCACTGCCACCGTTCGCTACAAAGCCTACCTCACCAGCATGGTCTTTGAGCATCCCGAGATCTTCCAATTCGAAAAGTACGGAAGCTACAGAGATGGTGACGAATTGTTCAGAGTACTCTCTCAGCAACTGTCGCGCGAGACATTGGCGCTCAATTAGTCGAAGGAACACTTACCCGGGAGGAAACAGAGAGCCAGGAGAAAAGACAAAAGAGGCTCTTTCAAGCTCTCTCCTCAGTGTTCCTCACAAGACTCCGTGCCCTCCGCGGTAGGCACTCGCAAAACGCAAGGACTTTGATGCGTTTGAGGTTGTAGCCTAAAGACAGCAACAAGAGGGAAATTCCGTTTCCCCTTTTCTGGAGTTATCCCTTGTTATTCTGTCCCAATAGAATGATATTTCTCCCACATTCGTTCTTTGAGAAATAATATTTGGGAGTCCGCTGTGTCGCAATTCGATTTGCCCGTCACTTCCTCGCGCTTTGAGGTGATCAAAAGCATGGAAGGCTTTGTGAAGGAGAACTTGAGCAAGCTTCTTATCCCCGTTGAAGAGAGTTGGCAGCCAACAGATTTCGTCCCCGACTTAACGCAAGGGACATGGAATGAGGAAGTTGTCGAGTTCAGAGCAAGGGCGGCTCAGTTGCCCGATGAGGTCCTGGTTGTTTTGGTGGGGGATATGGTAACAGAAGAAGCCCTTCCAACCTATCAAACATGGATCAATCGCCTACAAGGAGTTCGAGACACAACCGGAGTGAGCGATAATCCGTGGGCGCAATGGGGACGCGGTTGGACTTCCGAAGAAAACAGGCACGGCGATTTGCTCAACAAATATCTCTATCTCTCCGGACGCGTTGACATGCGGGCAGTGGAGACAACCGTGCATCACCTCATCAATAATGGTTTCGACCCACAAACGGGCGACGACCCCTACCTCGGTTTCATCTATACATCATTTCAGGAACGCGCAACAAAGATTTCGCATCGCAACGTCGGTGTGCTGGCAAAGAAATTCGGAGACGACCATCTTCACCACATTTGCGGGCAGATTGCGGGCGACGAGGCGCGGCATGAAAAGGCATATAAGCTCTTCATGTCAAAAGTCTTCGAGCTCGATCCCGCGCAAGCGGTTCTTTCATTCGCCAAGATGATGCGGACAAAAATCACAATGCCTGCCGTGCTCATGTACGATGGGAAGGATCAAAATCTGTTCGAGAAATATTCCATCGTTGCACAAAAGACCGGTGTGTACACGGTGAAAGACTACTCGGATATTATTGAGGACCTCGTCCAGCATTGGAAACTCGAAACGATTCAGGGATTGTCCGATGTGTCCGCAAAAGCGCAGGA
>CAYJNF010000327.1:0-4858 GCA_964370915.1 uncultured Chitinophagales bacterium | reverse complement strand
CTTTTTCTGTTGTCTCGCGAATTCTTTTCCTTATCACTACTCCTGTACTTCTGTGCGCAGCTCTGCATGAATCATCGTTAACGCAATTCCCTAGGGCGCTTGCCATAGTACTATTCCTGCATGGAACCTCTCCGCTATTTACATCGTTACCCCGATTGCGCTCGGCAGTGCGACGATATACATTCACGTCAATTTTGGAACGAAGTAATGACCTGCGGCTTCGTGCAGGTCTGTGGTCGGCTTTTCACAAGCAATCGGAGGAAACACAACACAGCAAAGCAATGCATAGCACTCTGGGATCAACATAAACGGGGAGGATTTGGATATGAGGTACTGCTATCGGCTTTTGAGACGAAACCTGCTGCTGGTCTGCACCATCGCCGGTTTCACTGCACATGTATTTAGTCAATCCATCATATCAAATTCAGGGTTTGAAAGCGGAACTGCGTCATGGCAATTCCACACCGACGGGGCCGCGACATTTGCTGCCGATGCACCGGGTGACGGCAGCCCGAGTGCGGGACATGTGGTGATCAACAGTCCCGGCTCCAATGTTCAGCTCTATCAAACTGGATTTCCGCTTGAAGCAAATACGCAATACACGCTCACCTTCAAGGCGTATTCCAATACCGGGCACGATCTTAGCATTGTGCTGCACAAGCATACATCCCCCTACACGAACTATGGTCTTCTCGATCATACATTTAATCTCACGACCTCGTGGAGCGTATTCTCCGCCCAGTTTACCACATCAGGATTCTCGGGCACCGTATCGGACGCGCGATTGCGTTTCTGGCTTGCGCCGTTCGATGCCACCGGTGACCAGTATTTCTTTGATGATGTGGTGTTGACCAGGGCGGGCACTACCGGCTCCGCCCCGACGATCACTTCACATCCGGCTAATCAATCGGTCGCGCCGGGGCAGACGGCCACTTTCAATGTTTCGGCTAGCGGCACTGCACCGCTTTCGTATCAATGGCAACGCAATGGAGCCGACATCGGTGGTGCAACAAACGCGTCGTACACAACGCCGTCAACGACGCTCTCGGACAACGGATCAACGTTTCGCTGCATCGTGAGCAACTCCGCCGGCACTGCCGTTAGCAACAACGCAACGCTCTCGGTATCCGGTCCGCCTGATCCGCAGAGTCCGTATCGAGGCGTCCCCTTCTCCATTCCCGGTGCGATTGAGGCGGAAGATTTTGATGAGGGTGGTGAAGGGATTGCCTATCACGATCTTGACGCCGCGAATCAGGGGGGACAGTACCGCACATCGGGTGTGGATGTTTCGGCAACATCGGATATAGGCGGCGGATACAAGATCGGTTGGACCAAAGGCAGTGAGTGGCTTGAGTACACTGTTAACGTCGGCGTTGCGGGGACTTATACAATCGCGGCGCGCATCGCATCGGCAGGCAACGGCGGAACGTTCCACATCGAAATGAACGGTGTCAATGTAACCGGACCGATCACAGTTCCGAACACTGGTTCGTGGGAATCTTTTCAAACTGTATCGAAAACAGGCGTTACTCTGAACGCCGGGCAACAGGTCCTCCGCTTCTCCATGGATGCCGACGGACCAACCGGATGGTTTGGAGATTTCAATTCGCTAAGCATTACGTCGGAGGGAAGCTCATCGTCGCCAACGATTACATCGCAGCCCGCTGATCAATCTGTTGCGCCGGGTCAGACAGCAACATTCAGCGTGACAGCGAGCGGCAGTGCACCGCTTTCGTATCAATGGCAGAAGAACGGAAGCAACATCGCCGGCGCAACGAATTCTACTTACACAACGCCACCAACCACCACCGGAGATAACGGGTCAACGTTTCAGGCAATTGTCTCAAACGGCTTCGGCAATGCAACCAGCAATGCGGCAGTGCTCAGCGTTACTGGCGGCAGCGGCGGCGGCAATTCCATCCTTGCGAAGCCGGGATTCGAATCGGGAACGGGACCGTGGTCCTTCTATTCAGACGGATCGGCGTCGTTCTCTGATGACGCGCCCGGCGCAGGTAGCGCACATGCAGGGCACATTACGATCTCGGCACCCGGCTCGAATGTCCAACTCTATCAAGTTGGATTTCCCTTGGAGGCCAACACACAATACACGCTCACGTTCCAGGCATACTCGAATTCCGGGCATGATGTGTCCGTGTCTATGCATCAGAACACATCGCCATATACTTCATTCGGACTCATGGACCAGGTGTTCAATCTCGCCTCATCGTGGGCTACCTACTCGGTGCAGTTCACGACGTCGGGGTTCTCGGGAACATCCACTAACGCGCGGCTTCGGTTCTGGTTCGCTCCGTACGATGCAAGCGGCGATCAGTACTTCATTGACGATGTTACACTCACCTCCGCCGGATCTGGCGGGGGAGGCACCGGACCAACGATCACGTCGCAACCATCAAATCAAGCAGTTCCCATAGGACAGACTGCGACGTTCAGCGTGTCGGCATCGGGCGCATCGCCGCTTTCATATCAGTGGCAAAGAAATGGCGCGAACATCGGGGGCGCTGCCGGATCATCGTACACAACGCCACCCGTGAGTGCCTCGGATAACGGCTCATCATTCCGCTGTATCGTCAGCAATTCTTCCGGCACAGCAACAAGCAATGCCGCGACACTGACCGTCGCAGCCACGCAATCAGGAATGTCATTCCAGCACAGGATCATCGACAGCAACAATCCGAGAAATCCCCACTGCAAGGCGATTGGGGATATTGATGGCGATGGATTCATCGATGTGCTTGCAGCAAGCTCATCGAACTTCACGGAAGGATTGTTCTGGTACAAATACCCGTCATGGACCAAGTACAATATTGCAGGCGGCTCGTTCTCCACGGATATGCAAACTGGAGATGTTGATGGTGATGGCGATTTGGACGTGATCATTCCCAAAGGAGCCGATCTTGGATCTGCCGTGTACTGGTACCGGAACCCGCGACCTTCCGGCAACCCGACGTCGCCGTGGCAGGAGAATTTCATCGGCAACGCTGGCGCGCATGACGTTGAGGTCGGCGACCTGAACAATGATGGCAGGCTCGATGTTGTCGTGCGTCTTGGGGCAACGGTCGTCTTCTATCAGAACAATCCAAACTCCTGGACCGCCGTAACGGTCAATAACCGGTCGTCGGAAGGAACCGCGCTTGGTGACATCGATGGGGACGGCGACCTCGACATTGCGATAAACGGATATTGGTTGCAGAACCCGAGTCCTTCAACTTCTCCGTGGACGGAGCGCGCAGTGAACACCGGCTGGCCCACCATGGTTGGCGTGACCGTTGCCGATATTAACGCCGACGGACGAAAGGATATTCTTCTGGCGCCTTCAGAAAGCGCGAACGGAAAACTCGCATGGTATGAAACGTCCAACCCGCTCACAGGTCCGTGGACCGAACACGTCATCAGCAATTCTGTTTCCTACATCCACACATTCAAAACGGCGGACATGGATAGAGATGGTGATCTGGATGTTGTAACCGCAGAGATGCATCAGGCAAGCGACCCGGATGAAGTCTCCGTGTACCGCAACGACGGGGGCGCGCTGAACTGGACACCGGTCGCGGTTGCAACTTCAGGCTCGCACAACATTCGCGTGGGCGACATCGGAAATGATGGTGACATTGATATTGTGGGCGCAAATTGGAACAACAGCGCACCGGGAGGTGCACCGATTGAAATGTGGGAGAATCTCGGCGGCACGACCTCCGGGCTTACTCTTGACTCATGGCAACGGCGCGTCGTCGATTCAAACAAGCCGTGGCGCGCAGTCTTCGTCACCTCCGCCGATGTGAATGGAGATGGAAGAAAAGATATTCTCACGGGTGGATGGTGGTACCAGAATCCGGGATCCTCTACGGGTACGTGGACGCGCAACACCATCGGATCGCCATTGAACAACCTTGCCACGGTGTATGACTTTGACGGAAATGGGACCATGGATGTGCTCGGCACCCAGGGGCAAGGCTCGAATACAGATACCAGATTCGTCTGGGCAAGTAACAATGGTTCAGGGTCATTCACGATACTCAATAATATACAGAGCGGGCAGGGAGATTTCCTGCAAGGCGTCGCCGTCGATCGTTACCAGGGTGGTGCTCTCGATGTTGCACTTTCGTGGCATGCAGCAAACCAAGGGGTGCAGGCACTTACCGTTCCTACGAACCCTTCGACGGGCACGTGGACCTGGCGAAGCATGACGACGACGTCGCAAGACGAGCAGCTCAGCACCGGCGATATCGATCGCGATGGCGACACTGACCTTCTGCTCGGAACACAATGGCTGCGTAATGACGGTGCATCGTGGAGTCCATTCACACTCAACGGCGCAAGCGGGTCGCCGGACCGAAACAGACTTGCCGACATCAATCGTGACGGACGCCTCGATGCTGTTGTGGGTTTCGAAGCGGTAAGTGTCCAGGGAACACTCGCATGGTATGAGCAGCCTACTTCGGCCACCGGCACCTGGACCGAACGAATAATCTCGACATCGACAGTTGGCCCGATGAGCCTTGACGTAGCAGACATGGACGGGGACGGCGACATTGATGTTATCGTGGGAGAACACAACCTGAGCAACCCGGCGAGTGCACGCATGCTGATATTTGAGAACGTCTCGAACGGCACTTCGTGGGTGCAACACACAGTCTTTACCGGAGATGAACACCACGACGGTGCGCAGGTCGTCGATATCGACAACGACGGCGATCTGGATATCATTTCCATCGGCTGGGATAATCCCCGCGTTGAGCTGTACGAGAATGGCGCCATCGCAACCACGTTCAGCACCGAGGGCGCAGAACTTGATGCCGAGCCTACGGAATTCACACTGCATCAGAATACTCCCAATCCC
>CAYJNF010000326.1:0-4874 GCA_964370915.1 uncultured Chitinophagales bacterium | reverse complement strand
CAAACATGTAGCGGCCAACCTGTTTCTCCATGACTACATAGGACTTCGTGTCGTAGGGTTTTTGGATGATGAGGTGAGTGAAGGGACACCGGTCTTTAACGGCGCAACGGTTGTGGGGAATGTGTCGACGATGCGCGACTGCGTTCGGCGCTATGACGTCGGTGAAATTCTGATCTGTTTTGAGAAAATGGACCATACGCGGATGATGGAAATCATGGAGCAAACGATGTCATTGAATGCCATCGTCAAGATCGCGTCTCCGCTCTATGAGATCATACCGCTGCGAAGGGCGATTGAGCATTATGGCAGTATTCCTGTGATCGGGGTGTTTCAGTCGGGAATGAGTCCGGACAAGGAATTCAGAAAAAGGATGTTCGATGTTGTGGTGGCATCGTTCCTTCTTCTTTTCCTGTTGCCACTGCTCGTGATACTTGCAGTAGTCGTCAAGCTCGATTCGCCGGGTCCGGTGTTGTTCCATCAGGCCCGCGTGGGAAGGAACGGAAAGCAATTCCAGCTCTACAAGTTCCGCTCGATGACGGTGGGTGCGGATGACGATGAAGAACGCAAACGGCAAATGGCGGCGTTCATTCAGGACAAAAAGAAGTACGATCCCAACGCTGCAGTCTCCACCAAAATTGTCAATACCGGCAGAGTGACGAGAACAGGGAAGTGGTTCCGGCAGCTGAGCCTCGACGAACTCCCGCAACTCCTCAATGTGCTGAAAGGCGAGATGAGTCTTGTTGGTCCGCGTCCATGCTTGCCGTATGAATGGGACCACTACGAAGAATGGCATAAACGGCGATTGAGCGTCACGCCCGGGTTGACCGGAATCTGGCAGGTGAGCGGTCGCAGCATCGTCGGGTTTGAAGATATGGTAATTTTGGATTTGCATTACATACAGAACGCCTCGTTTTTTTTGGATGTACGCTTGATGGTCAAAACCATCCCCGTGATGCTGTTTGGCATCGGGGCAAAGTAGAGTCACCAACACTCAAGGTCTATGAAGATTGCTGTTGTCGGTTTAGGATATTGGGGTCCCAACCTCGTCAGAAATTTCCTCAGCACAGAACAGGTGGAAGGGGTGATTGCGTGCGATCTGGTGCCGCGGCGTCTTGAAAACATCAAAAAGAAATTTCCGATGGTCGAAACGTCGTCATCGTTTGATGATGTGCTGAACGATGATAATGTGGCCGGCGTTGTGATTGCCACGCCCGTCTCTACGCATTACCCGCTCGGCCTGAAGGTACTGGAGGCCGGCAAACATCTGCTGATCGAGAAGCCGATGGCATCGAAGACCGCTGAGGCGGAGGAATTGCTTGAGCGCGCCTATGCGAAAATGCTCACCCTGATGGTCGACCACACATTCGTCTACACGAGTGCCGTCCAGAAAATGAAGGAGCTGATATCCAAGGGAGACATCGGCGATATTCTGTACTTTGATTCGGTGCGCATCAATCTTGGATTGTTCCAGCATGACACGAACGTGATTTGGGATCTCGCACCGCACGATCTCTCCATCATGGACTATCTCGTGGAGGATAAACCGATTGCCGTGTCGTGTGTCGGCATAAACCACTTCAGCGAGTTCGAAGATGTTGCGTACCTGACCGTCCACTTTGCGGAAAAACTCATTGCCCAATTTCACGTCAACTGGCTCTCGCCGGTCAAAGTCCGAAGGATCCTTGTCGGGGGAACGAAGCTGATGGTGTCATACGACGACATGGAAACGAGTGAGAAGATCAAGGTGTATGATCGCGGTGTCGATGTGCGGGATGAGGACTCGGTGTATAAAAAGCTTGTTCAATATCGTACGGGCAACATGTATTCACCGAACATCGATTCTGGCGAGGCGTTGTCGCGCATGAGCGCTGAGTTTGTTGATTGTATCAATACCGGCAAGCCGTCAATTTCCGATGGGCAAACAGGACTTAATGTCGTCAAAGTCCTGGAGGCAGCGGACATTTCGGTGAAAGCCGGAGGACGCCGCGTTGACCTGTCGCATCTCTCCCGGCCGCATGGCAGGGCACTCTATTCCATTCCAACATTCGAGAACTGATCATGAGCACTATGTTTCAGAGTATTGCCCCCGACGTGAAACTGGGAAAGGGCGTTCGCGTTTTCAATTTTGTGAATATGTACGGGTGTGAAGTCGATGACAACTCGAAGATTGGGGCGTTTGTCGAGGTTCAGAAGGGAGTGAAGATCGGGAAGAACTGCAAGATTTCATCCCACACGTTTATCTGCGAAGGCGTAACGATTGAAGACAACGTCTTCGTGGGGCACAATGTTTCGTTTATCAATGACAAACATCCACGGGCGACGAACCCGGATGGCTCGATGCAGAATGAGGCGGATTGGAAAGTTGTTCCCACCGTTGTAAAGAAAGGCGCCTCCATCGGCACAAGTTCGACGATTCTATGCGGCGTGACCATCGGAGAGAATGCGATCGTTGGTGCGGGCAGCGTTGTAACAAAAGATGTACCGCCTGACACCATTGTTGCGGGCGTCCCTGCGCGTGTGCGTAGAAAAATCTGAGGATCGTTGGCGTTCTTGAGGAGAGATTGTGCACCGGGCGCGAATCTCTCCTTTTTTTTTATGAGCGATTGAGTATATTGAAGCTAGAAATCGTCAATCATCTATCAAGAAATCTTTATGTCTACCAAAACTCCCTCGTCTGTTGTTCCTGCTCCAGAGCAGAGCCTCGAGACAATTGCCTATGCCGCTGTCGCCGCAATCCCAACTGTTGAACCGCATGATCAGGACCGTCTGGGATACTCCGTGTGGAAGTATTTGACGGAAAAGCGCGACTCTCTGGAAGAGTCGGTTCATAATGCCGGTGCCCGCATGTTGATTACGGAGGAAGAGGCCCTGGACCGAATTCGTGAGAGCTTGCGCTCGCACAGTCTTTAGTATCATCCAAATGCATGGAAACGTTTCTTCTCGCCTTCATCCCACTCTTCGTTGCCATTGATGTGTTCGGCGTTCTGCCGCTGTTTGTCTCGCTGACGGACGACCTCGACGAACACCGCAGAAAGAAACTCACTGCTGAAGCGGTACTCACTGCGTTCACCATCTCGTTGGTTTTTCTTGTTGCCGGTAAAGTCATCTTTTCGTTTCTCGGAATTGTTGAGAGCGATTTTCGGGTTGGTGGAGGCATTGTGCTGCTGGTCCTGGCGGTGAATGACCTCTTGTTTTCCAAGGACAAGAAGCGCGACCCGGAGGCGACCGTGGGCGTTGTGCCGATTGGCATTCCGCTCATCATGGGACCCGCAGCCCTCACAACCATCATTCTCCTTGTTGACTCGTACGGATACACCTGGACGGTTGCTTCCCTCCTGATAAATCTACTGATTGTACTGGTTGTTTTTCTCCAAGCAAAGTCGATTGCACGGATTATGGGCAAGGCAGGTTCGCGTGCAGTGGCCAAAGTGATTTCATTATTCCTTGCCGGCATCGCGGTGAGCATGATACGCAGCGGCATTGCGCAGATGGTGAAAGGGTAGAAATGGCAAAGGAAGAAATCGTCAGTTTGGTCGATACGGAGCCACCGGAGCGGTACCGCTTCGACTACAAAGGAATGCATCGCTATCTGATTACCCTCCCCGTGTATTCATCACGAGCGGTGTTCACGAAGCACGAGACGGTTGTTCCTGTACTGGATACGCTGCGCGACAGTGCGTTTGCGCTGCACTTCGACGTGTACGCATACTGCTTCTTGCCGGAAAAGCTTGTGATGATTGTTCGGGGGAAGGACACGAATTCGTACATGAAAGATTTTCTGGCAAACTTTCGCCAGAACTCGGCAGCGGCATTGGAACAGCAGCTTGGTCATCCGTTGTGGAAGAGAAAGTATCTCGAGCGTGTGTTGCGCAAGAGTGAAGATAGCCGACGCATCGCCGAGTCGATGTTCCAAATGCCGGTGACTGCCGGGCTTGTCAAGTCCGCCTCAGACTATGCATTCCGCGGATCGTTCGTGGTGATTCCGAAGGAGGGCAAGAAAGCACGATCCGATTTTCCCCCGCGGGCGTAAACGCAAACGAGCGCATGCCTTGTACGTAAGCATTGCGCTCGCACGTATAACGAGAAATGGCTACTCTTCGATTTGCGGTCTGATCGTCAACACCGGGCAACGTGCAAGCCGAACGATGCGCATTGCTGTGCTGCCGAAGAGCATCTGTTCGACGCCGGTGTGTCCATGCGTGGCAACGATTATCAGATCCGCGCCTTTGTCTTCAGCTTCCGACAATATTTCCTGATGTGGCTTGCCGGTGCGGACGACATACTCCGCTTTCGCCCTACCACCGATTTCGTTCTCCACAAGCAGTCGCAGTTCGTCCTCACTCTTTGTTCGTAGTTCCTCCTCTACTCCCGGCACAATAACCTGCCCGAACCCAAGGTCAGCCGGATAGACTGTTGGTTCAATTACGTAGATGAGATGGAGCATTGCATTGTACTGCTCGGCCATCGGCACAGCATATCGCAATGCATTCTTCGAGTGCACGGAAAAATCAATCGGGACGAGGATGCGGCGAATCGGTAGAGAAGAGGTGACGACCTGCGGCGCTGGTGATGGCGGGGGGACCTTCATGCGCGCAGGTGCATGTTTTCGCGCGGTGACTTTTCTTCTGCGGCGAGTTGGTGAGTTCTTCCTGGGGGAAGGCTTTTTCATGGTTCACCTCCGAAATTGTCGAATTGCGGATTTCCTACTGTGATGGACAATCTACGGTACTTATTTCGCAATTGAAAACCCGCAATTTGTAAACCTGATTCAGTCGTTATACACGAACTTCAACCAATTGTATTTGTCGTTGGCGTTCTTCACAATATCGAAGAACGTACTCTGCAGCTGCATGGTGATGCGGCCGGGTTTTCCG
>CAYJNF010000325.1:0-4889 GCA_964370915.1 uncultured Chitinophagales bacterium | reverse complement strand
TTGATTTGATTGAGTTGCTGAAAGTACCAGCAGCGAAAATTCATCGCGTGTATTTGCCTGTCAGTGACATTTTTACTCCAATACCGAACGCTCAATTTGACCAGCAAGTGAGAAAACAATTCCAGATTCCAAAACCGTACATACTGTTTGTCGGAACACTTGAACCTCGCAAGAACATCGAGACACTTATCTCGGGTTACGAATTGGCGCTAAAGCAACGTAATGCCGACGTCGATCTTGTGATCGTGGGAAAGAAAGGCTGGCTGTACGGGAAAATATTCGCGGCTATGAAAAACTCCCGAGTTCGCGAGAGAATCCATTACCTTGACTATGTGCTCGACTCTGAACTGGCGTCACTCTACAGGCAGGCGCTCATGTTCGTGTATCCATCCCAGTATGAGGGCTATGGATTCCCTGTCCTGGAGGCTATGTCCAGTGGCATTCCGATAATCACATCCGGCAACTCATCGATGCGAGAATTGGCAGACGGCGTGGCGTTGTTGGTAGACCCTGAGAGCGTAGAAGGAATTGCCGAAGCGATGGGCCTCTTGCTGCACGATGAAGTACGCAGGGTAGAAATGCGACAGCGAGGAGAGATGGTGGTTCGCAAGATAAGCAGCGATACTGCGGCACAAGTGGTGCTTGGGATTTATGACATGTTGGCCGGTGAACGAGAGGGCACATGAACGGCTCAAAGATTCGTGTTCTTTGCGTTGAGAACATTGCGGTTGAGGCAGCGCACCGGCACGTCTATCGCCATCTTGCGGATCGGGATGACATGGAAGTTCACTTGCTGACACCGGAGCGGTGGCGTGAAGCGCAGAGCCTGGTGGAATGTGAGCCTGAGCCAAATCCGAATCTGCACGTACATAGGTCTGGCATTCATTTTGGATTTCGCCAGCATCGCGTTCTGTACAAATCCTTTTCTCAGATACTTGCCACTGTCAAACCCGATTTTATTTTTCTAGATCAAGAGCCTGAGAACTTTGCAGCAGTACAGGGCATCCGCCTCAGAAGGAAGTTTGCGCCCAATGCGGTTCTCTCTCTGGTATCGTCACGCAACATCGATCATGTCAAAATTGGCTTTCCCTATAAGGTGGAGTATCTTCACCGCCAATGCGATCGGTTTGTCACACGACACCCGGTGGACGTTTGCTTTGTGCGTACTCAAGCTGCGGAGCAGTTCATGCATTCGTACGCCAAGCGAATTGTTCATCTTCCTTTTCCCATCGAAGTGTCAAGGCTCAAGAAGGTACAGGGCAAAAGGGGAACCCCCCAATTGTTCAGTATTGGATACGTAGGAAGGCTCATCGAACCGAAAGGAGTTCAGTTGTTGTTTGACCTGCTCCCCACTTTTCCGGAAAACGTGAGAATGGTATTTGTAGGAAAGGGTTCGCTTGGAGAGCAGCTCACTATACGCGCACGCGAACTTGGGCTCAGTGACCGACTAACAATCCGCCCGCCCGTGCCTCACAAGGAACTCCCCAATGTGTTTTCCGAGATGGACGTTGTTGTTGTCCCGTCTGTTGATACGAAATTTTGGAAGGAACAATGCCCTCGCGTACCAATGGAGGCGATGGCTTGCGAAGTGCCAGTGATCGGTTCGAGTTCAGGCGGCATACCTGAAGTCCTGGGCAACGCCGGTCTGATTTTCGAACAAGGAAACCCACAAGCGCTGCGTGATGCCATCAATCGAGTGTTACAGGAACGACCTTTGCGCGACAATCTTGCGGTCTTGGGACGCAAAAGGGTGCTGGACAACTTCCAGGTTTCCGTTGTGGCAGGGCGAATGGCAGAGACGATTCTGCGCGCCATCAATGAAAAGCAGGTTTGACAAAACATGACAAGGTCATGAAATCGTGATCGAGAATTATGCTTGATCAAGGAGACCGAGCGTGAACGCTGTACGAGCTTTGGTTCGGTATGTTGTCGACCGATTCGTGACGACATTTCTCGACACATGGATGAATGTCGTTTCTGCGTCCATGTCGATCCCAACGAAGGAAGAAACCGGAGCGGTCGCCCGATTCCGCACCCGTCTTCAGCAGGTTGGCTCTGCCGGCGTGACAACACACTGGAGGATGTGGCTCGAGCAGTTGCAGGTTGAGCTGAATCATCGCGACCCGCGACAGTTCCTTCGGATGCCAATCATCCGCAAGACGATGTTCGCGACGAACAGTCCGTATCTTCTCAAGGAATACAACCAACTCAACGCATCTGCCGACTGGGAATCGACGTGGCAACGTGCGACGCGGGAAATACCGTTTGGCCATCCAACACCGTACTACAAGGACAGGGGAACGAGCGGGAACATGATTCACCAGGCGTTCCAACTGCTCCAGTTCCAAAAGAAGTCAGCTGGACGAATCTCGGACCTGACGCACGTGCTTGAATTCGGCGGGGGATACGGCGCAATGTGTCGCTTGGTTCACAACTTGGGTTTCGCTGGAAGCTATGTCATATACGACGTCCCACAAATCTCAAGTTTGCAGGAATTCTATCTCGACGGCGCAGGTTTGAGACGTCCAGGTCAGGGCGCATCTTCAATCGCACTTGTGACGGACACAAGCTCAATCAAGCAACATTTTCCCACAGGAAGTGGAGATCATAAGCGTATGGTCATTGCGCTTTGGTCTCTTTCAGAAGCGCCAATGGAAAGTCGCAATGAGTTTGTTGATTACATACGTCATGCTGAGTATTGTCTGGCAGCATTTCAAGGTGTGTTCGAAGGGATTGACAACCTCTCCTTCTTTCATTCAATTCAATCAATCTGTTCCGATAAGGCGTGGATGATAGAGGAGATCGGTCATCAGCCGGGGCATTACTTGTAGATTGGGAAGCCCAAATAGGTGTGCCCGCTCTCCATTTTCGAGAATAGACATGGGGTAACGTGCATTTGGCTTCATTGAATCTGGATGAACATTTTTGTAGTTTACCCTTGAAATCACACACAATTCTTGTAGTGGCGTGCTTCTTCGTGTCCTCATATCGTTGCTGAGATTAAAGGGAAGTGTTCGGAAAAAGAGAAGTCTTGATCCCGAGTGCATCAAGTCGATTCTTGTGGTCGAACTGACCCGGCTTGGCGACGTAGTGACCATGCTACCGGCTGTTCGCCTTCTCGCTCATCAATTCCCGATGGCAAAGATCAGAATCCTTGCCGACGAGCGTTATGCTGTATTTCTGCGAAGCACCAATTTGCCTTGCAGCGTTTCAGGCGTCGTCAATCCGGAGACGTCCGCGGGATTTCTCAGCGCCGTGGCGTTTGTCAGAACACAGAACGTCGATCTGGCGATCAGCATGAGCCCGCCCAAGCGGAACGCAGCAGTTACGCTGGCAAGCGGCGCACTGCGCAAGGTGGGATACCTCGCGTTTTCCGACACGTTAACTCCGTACCTGGGTTCGCATCTCATAGAATCCTACGGGTGTGTGCTTGATCGAGAGCTGCGATATGGACGCGAGAACATCGAACAACGCTCTCTCAGAATTTGCGCTGCTCTCGGAATTGAGACGATCAACGCTAGCACAACATTGAAAATCAACGAGGCTATCTTACACGATAGCAAGACCGCCCTCCAGGAAGGCGGCATCCTTCGAGATCGGCGTCTGATCGTTCTGCATCCGTTTTCAGGCTGGGAGTATCGTTCCTGGAGTCTGGATCGATTCAATGAGCTGGCCTCCCTGATCGTCAGCAATATTGGCTGTCATGTCCTTTTCCTTTGTGAGAAAGGAGAAGAGCAGCAACTTGAATCGAGTCGAAAGCACTTTGAGGAAGTAAAGAGTGTATCGTTCTTTGCATCCGACAGTCTCGTTGATACCGCGGCAATTTTGACGGCGGCCGATCTCCTCGTTTCTAACGATTCGGGCCCATTACATCTTGCGGCAGCGCTCAATGTGCAAACAGTTGCTTTGTTCGGTCCCGCCCCGCCGGAGTTGACCGCACCGCGCATGCTGACAGGAAAGTTCCTGTACACACAAGTCGAATGTTCGCCTTGCAATCAAGTTCGTTGCATTCGTCCAAACTCCTCATGCATGACATTGATCTCCCCTCATGAAGTCTTCCAAAGCATAATGCAGCAATTCCCTGTTGAGCATGTAGCAAAAGCGGTAGCGAATGCCTAAGGTCGACATTCTCGGAGTTCACGTTGACGTTATCGACACTCACGGCTTGCACGCTGCAATTGCTGATAGCATTAAGAGTCAGCACAAGGATACCTATGCCTACGTGAATGTCAATGCCATTAACATAGCGCAGGTCGACAAGCGGTTCAGAGATTTTCTCAATCGGTCGCACGTCGTGTATTGTGATGGGGAAGGCGTACGACTCGGCGGAAAATTTCTCGGCGTTTCGCTTCCCCCGCGGGTTGTCTTAACTTATTGGATTTGGGAGTTATGCGAGTTCTGCCAAAGCGAAGGGTACACGATGTTTTTTCTGGGGGCGACTGCACAGAATGTCACGGAAGCTGTCCAGAATGTGCGTGCCCGGTTTCCTCGCATTAGAATTCTCGGCAGCCATCACGGTTATTTTATGAAGCAGGGAAGGGAAAGTGACGACGTTGTCGAGATGATCCGGCAAGCTAAGCCAAATGTCCTGGTCGTTGGATTTGGCATGCCGGTTCAGGAATTCTGGATCGAAGAGAATGTTTCAAGGCTTTCCGCAGACGTGATTCTTCCTGCCGGCTCGATGATAGACTATACTGCGGGACGCAAAGGTCTTGCCCCGGAATGGATGGCGAACAATGGAATGGAATGGCTGTATAGATTCTTTCAGGAGCCTTCACGTTTATGGAAACGATACCTGATCGGAAATCCTTCATTCATGATCAAGATTCTGGTTGAATCGATTTCACGAAGACTGAAACGATGAGGATTGCACGGAGTCTCTTGGGGGG
>CAYJNF010000324.1:0-4890 GCA_964370915.1 uncultured Chitinophagales bacterium | reverse complement strand
GCATTGATGTATACTCAACGCTCAATGTCCAGCACCTGGAAAGCCGGGCTGATACCGTCGCTCAGATTAGCGGCGCAATTGTTCGCGAGACCGTGCCCGATTCGATTTTCGAAGCTGCATCAGAAGTTGAACTCGTCGACATCCCGCCGGACGAACTGCTGAAACGATTGGAAGAAGGGAAGGTCTATGCGCCTGACCGGTCGCGGCAGGCAATTCAGAATTTCTTCCGCAAGGGCAACATCACGGCGTTGCGCGAAATGGCGTTGCGTCTCACCGCCGAGCGGGTCGATCATCAACTTCGTGAGTTGATGAGGTCGCAAAAGATTTCCGGTCCCTGGAAATCCGGGCAACGGCTGCTCGTGGCGATCAGCAGCAGTCCGAACGGTATTTCGCTCATCCGCTGGGCTCGACGCACTGCGTACACGATGGACGCCACGTGGATCGCGGTCTATGTCGAATCGTCCCGGCCGCTGCGAAAGCAGGCGAAGGAACAACTGGCGAAGAATATCGAACTCGCCCGTGAGCTGGGTGCCGAGATCGTGACAACGTCGGACGACGATATTGTCACAGGCATCCTTCGCGTAGCACGGGAACAGAATGCGACACAGGTACTGGTGGGAAAATCTCTTGGCGCTATATCATTCCGGAAAAGTCTGCTCGACCGGCTGATTGAACAGAGTGGCGAACTCGACGTGCTGGTTGTGGGCGGACCCCGTGAGGCCGGGAAGTCCAGGCACGTGCGGCTTCCGGCTCTTCATTCGGGTTTGAAACAATACCTTTCAGTGGCAACTATTGTCGTCCTCCTCGCCCTGGTACTTCATCCCCTCAGCGAGATCATTGGATATCAGACAATCTCGCTTCTTCTGCTGCTGACCGTTGCGCTTCTGTCGCTTCGATTCGGGACGGGGCCGGTGATTGCCGCCGCCGCTCTCAGCGCCCTGCTATGGAATTTCTTCTTCATTCCGCCGCGCTTCACCTTCGTGATCGGCCTGCCGCAGGATGCGCTCATGTTCGCCGCGTACTTAGTTATTGCAGCGGTCACCGGAGTACTCACGGCAAGAATCCGTGCGCGTGAACGCTTTGTCAGAATACGTGAAGAACACGCCGTTGCATTGTATACGTTGACGAAAGAGCTTTCTGTCGCGAACTCGCTTGATGATGTGGTGGAGGTTGCCGTAAAGAATTTCAAGAGGTTCTTCGATGCCGATGTGGTGATCTGCTTGAGCGAAAGTGATGGTGACATGTTCACGAAGCCTCATCCGGCGAGCAGTCTGCAAATCGATCCAAAGGAATTCAGTGTCGCCGCCTGGGTGTACTGGAACGAAAAGAGAGCCGGACGATTCACCGATACACTGCCCTTTGCCCGGGCAACCTACTTTGCGTTCTCAGGTCCCCGTTATCCGCTCGGCGTTATTGGTGTGAAGATGGCCGATGACCAACGACTCAGGCTTGATCAGGAAACTCTCCTTGAAAATTTTATCGGACAGATTTCTTCCAGCCTGGAGCGCGAACAACTGAACGACCTTGCGCGCAAATCACTGGTGATCGCCGAATCGGAGAAACTGTATAAGACACTGTTCGATTCCATCTCACATGAATTCAAGACTCCTATTGCCACAGTTCTCGGCGCCACGGAGTTTCTCTTGAGCAGCGATCTCGTGAAGGATGATGCGACAGGCGACGTCGTTCGAGATGTGCGTGAGGCGGCTGGACGTTTGAACCGGCTCGTCGCAAATCTTCTCGACATGACACGGCTGGAATCGGGTCTGCTGAAACCGAAACGCGACTGGTGTGATCTGTCGGACTTGATTCAGACTTCCCTCCGCAAATGCGAAGAGGAACTCGCTCACCATCATGTGCACGTTGATGTTGATCCGTCGTTACCCCCGGTGCGATTGGATTTTGGGTTGATGGAGCAAGTGTTCACGAATCTTCTGCTCAATGCCTCTGTGCATACGCCGGCCGGCTCCCGCGTCGACATTAGCGCTCATGCCGATAACGTGCAGTGTACCATTGCCGTGTGCGACAATGGCCCCGGAATTCCGGCAGACATTGCCGACAAGGTTTTTCAGAAATTCTACCGTCTACCCGGAAGTCGCACAGGCGGCACCGGACTTGGTCTTTCAATTGTGAGAGGCTTTGTTGAAGCACATGGCGGAACGATTACACTGTCGACTCGCGAAACAGGCGGGACATGCTTCACGATGAAATTTCCTATGGACGAAAAGCAGAAATGACAGACGCATCGCCGACACAAAATCCCCACCCTCGCGTTCTCGTTGTTGATGATGAACCGCAGATGCGGAAGCTCCTTCAGCGTACATTGGAACAACACGGCTTCAAGGTCCTTCTGGCCGAAACCGGCAACGAAGGCTTGACTCGTGCTTCGATGGACAGGCCTGAAGTGGTGATTTTGGATCTTGGACTTCCCGATATTGACGGCTCGGAAGTGCTGAAGCGGATTCGGGAATGGTCGTCTGTTCCGGTTCTCATCCTTTCTGTCCGAAATTCGGAAGAAACAATTGTCGCCGCGCTGGATGCCGGCGCCGACGACTATCTCACGAAACCATTCAGAACGGGCGAATTGCTTGCCAGAATTCGCGCGCTGATGCGGCATAGGACTCGCGCCGGCGGGACTCCGGTGTTCACGCATGATTCTGTTACCATCGATCTTGTGTCAAGAACGGTAAAGAAGAACGGAGAGTTCGTAAAACTCACACCAACGGAATTCTCCCTGCTCGCGTTGCTTGTGACGAACGCAGGCAAAGTTCTCACACATGGCTATATCCTTCAACAGGTGTGGGGTCCAACCTACGCCGAGGAAACCCAGTATCTTCGCGTGTTCATCGGGCAACTCCGGAAGAAACTCGAGGATGATCCGGCGAAACCAAAACTCCTTCTGACGGAATCCGGGATTGGCTACAGGCTCGGAATATAGGGCGTTCGCTGCACTCCTGATTTCGTACTCTCATTGTCGATCAGGAGAAGATGGACAATACGCCCTGTCTTCTTGCGGGATTTTTTGTATTTTGAATTGCGCCTTCTGCACCTTGGGCGCTATCCTTCCGAAACACAATCAGTGAAGACCATAACGATGAAACGTTCCACGCTCTTTTGGATTATTGCAGTTGTCGTCACTCTTGCCGCAGCGTATTATCAACGCGTCACCGGTCCGACCTATCCGATTTCCGGCAAGACAACATTTGCCGATGCAAACATTGTCTACAAATTTGAAAGAAGCCATAGCACCGCGTCCAACGCTACGGTTGAAATTGCCACACACGACGGCATGATGAGCGGCCAACTTGTGTGGAAGCGATACAAGGTCCGGGAAACGCCGAAAGCCGAACCTATGGTGTACGATTTCGAAAGCGGCACGCTTAAAGCCGAGCTTCCCCGTCAGCCTTCTTCGGGAAAATTGGAGTACAAGGTTGTACTCTCGAAGGGAAATGCAAATCTGAAGATTCCCGAGGGAGAGCCTATTGTGATTCGATTCAAAGGCGATGTACCGCTCGCGGCTCTGATTCCACACGTCATCGTGATGTTTGCAGCGATGTTGTTCTCCACCCGAACCGGCCTGGAGTACTTCAGTGCGGCACCGGACTTCCATCGCCTCACATTCTGGACGCTCATGCTGATGACAGTCGGTGGAATGGTTCTTGGACCAGTTGTCCAGAAGTTTGCGTTCGATGCATTCTGGACCGGCATTCCGTTCGGAACAGATTTGACAGACAACAAAACGCTCATCGCGTTTCTTGCGTGGTGTGGAGCATTCGTTGCGGTTCGAACAAAACGTTTCGCAGGTCAGGCAGTATTGGTGGCAGCCGTTGTCACGTTGATCGTGTTCCTTGTTCCGCACAGCTTGTTCGGCTCCGAACTGGATTACAGCAAACAAGTCGTTCAGCCTTAGCGCGGTCCGCCTATCCGAAAAGGTTGCCGGGCATTCACTTGTTGCGTACATTGAATCAGCGATTACGTGCGGCACATGAGTATCGTCGCGAGAATCAACTCATTGCCTTCTCTCTGATTTGTTGACTAACATCTGTGGCATGACATACTACCGGAACTACCAACTGCTCAAGAACATATTCAATCAATCTGAAAATGTAACATCCATACCCGGCTCTGAAATCGAGATGATCCATTCATCGTTCATCTCAGAAAGTCAACGTCTGCTTCCGGGTGCAGAACAGTATTTGTGCGATGTCCATGGCGTTCGGTTTGATGCCGACGACACATTCGAAGGTGACGGACTGCCAACGCATATCCAGGACCTTTCTCTCGCCGATGCCCACTTCGCGGCGAATCGGGAATTTCGATATACGATCTTCAAGCCCGCTGACGGACGAAAAGCGACAGATGTAATTCTCCTGTTGCATGGGCTGAATGAACGTTACTGGCACAAGTATCTCCCGTGGGCACTTAAGCTTGTCGAGCTTACGGGGAATGCAGTGTGTCTCTTTCCGATCGCGTTCCACATGAACCGGGCGCCCGAAGAGTGGAGCAGTGCAAAGAGGATGAATCTGGTTGCGCATGCGCGTCGCGAAACATATGCATCAATAGCCCAGAGTTCATTTGCCAATGCGGCCATCAGCACGAGGTTGCACAATAGGCCGCAGCGATTCTTTTGGTCCGGAGTGCAGACGTACAACGACATCGAGAGACTGGTGACGCAAATCCGGAACGGCCTCCATCAGCATATCGCAGAACAAGCACGCATAAGCTTCTTTGCCTATTCCATCGGCTCGTTCCTGGCGCAGATCATGCTCATGGCGAACCGCAATGGAACCCTGACCGATGCAAAGCTCTTCATCTTCTGTGGCGGCCCGACATTCGACAGAATGTATCCGGTGTCGAAGTACATCATGGATAGTGAGGCGATGATCGCGC
>CAYJNF010000323.1:1559-4895 GCA_964370915.1 uncultured Chitinophagales bacterium | reverse complement strand
CACTCGAAGAGTACACGTTCGAACTGCTGAACCTCGGCGTCTTGTGGCGAAGATACGGCAGCACAGCGACTGCGGTGGAAATGGCGCCGTTTCGTTTGCTTGCATTCTTGTCAGAGTGGAGGAAGAAACATCAGCGGCTCAAGCCGACCATTGACGTGGTGCGCGGCGTTTTGATGTCGTTCTTCCTGACACCATCCGAGCCAAAACGTACAGAGATGATTCCCAGTTGCCTGTCTGATCTCGAATATCTTGTCAGATGGTTGGAGGCAACAGGTGATCTTCGCGAGGATGCGATTCGATTTGTTCGTTGGCTGGCATACCTTGCGTCACTCGATGCAATGCAATTCAAGGCATCGATGAATGCTGTGGTCCGTTTCGCCGATTGGTTTGAGCGCGCAAGTGCGGAGCGCATGGGTAGCTATACTCCGAATGTTGACTCCTTCGTGGAACAGAGCGTCTCGCGATATCGCTGGCGGGAAGATCGCTTTGCATGTCTCAGATCGCGGGTTGAGTACCATTTGAACATGGTGGGCGCCGAGATCATGAACCGCGCCTTCCGACAGGAATTTGCCATGTCAGAAAAGAAGACCGTCCTGCTTCCGGGTTGCATGCGATACCGTTCGGCAGAAGCATGTGAGGGGACAAAAACGCAAAAGGGAATACGGTGCACAGGATGTGAAGCAAAGTGCCGCGTGAATCAGGTTCGGTTGCTCGGCGAGCGGAACAACTACGAGGTAATGATCATTCCACATTCTTCCGATCTTTCACAATGGGCTTCGAAGCCACGTGAACCGGTGCAGGGTGTTGTTGCGTCTGCGTGTCTCTCCGTTCTCGTGCAGGGAGGTTGGGAGTTGAAACGCAACGGAGTTCCGGCGCAGTGCGTTGTGCTGGACTACTGCGGCTGCAACAAGCACTGGCACAGCGAGGGATTCCCGACACAGATCGACGTTCGTGAGTTGAGAAGATTCGTGCAACCCGCGTGTCGCGACGAATCGATCCTTCAGGTACTCGATGCTTGATTTCTTCGTATCAGGTACACTGTTCTCTGGTTTTCAATTATTGATGGCGTTCCAGACACAACCGGAAACAGCACAACGCTTTTCTTGTTCTCACATCATGAAAGGGAAACTCAGTGCGTCGTTCACGTATACTTCTCGCTTTACAAGTCGTACTTGGCGTAGCCGTTGCGCTTGTCGGGGGATGCCAGAGGAATGAGACCATTGTTGGCAATGATCGGATTGCTGGGTCAGGCAGAATCGTCGCCCAAGTAAGAAACGTCGGAAGCTTCGTCGGAATACAAGTCAAGAACTTCGCCAGAGTCATCGTCACACAGGATACGGTGGAGTCGCTGCGCATCGAGGCGGATGATAATGTTATTGGTCTCGTGCAGACGTCCGTGGCCGGAGGCACTCTCCTCGTCGGGTTGCCGGAAGGCTCATACAATAACGTCACGGTTCGGATTCACGCTTCGATGAGGAATATCTCGCGGCTTGAATCGCTCGGCGCAGCAGATTTTTCCGCTGCGAACTCCATTCATACGGATTCGATCACGTGCAGGATCAAGGGAGCCGGCAGCATCACGCTTACCGGGACGACGAACTATGAACTTGTAGAAATCATCGGAGCCGGCGACGTCCACAACTTCAATCTTACATCACTCGTCTGCACTGCTTCAATCGCAGGCACGGGGAGCATTGAGGTTCACGCCACACAACAGCTGGACGCGATCATTACCGGTACCGGCACGATTACGTACGCGGGAACTCCCGCAGTTGTGCATCAAACAATCACCGGAATCGGGAGCGTTCGACCACGGCTCTGAAGAAGCCAGCGTCCAACGTATCCATTGAACAAACCTCAGGGAGCCACACAATGAAATCTTCAATACGTGCAGCCATCATTGGCGGCGGTATCGCGAACCTACTCTTCTCGGTGTTCCATATCTACCTTTGTTATCGGATTCATCAGCTCTATGGGACCTCACCAATTTATCCGCTCTTACAGATGTTCAGCATCGGCGGGACGATCATGATTATCTTTCTGGCGTACACATCCCTGTGCTGCCCAACAGACTTGTTATCGACTAAGGCGGGACTGGCCGTCGTTGCGCTCAACGTTCTCGTGTATCTCTCGAGAATCGTCGGAGAGATGCTGCTTTTCCCGGAGCCAAAGAGTTTGATCCTCGTAACGTGTCTTCTGATGACGTTGATCTATGGTTATGTGTTGGTGGAGGGAATCAGAGACAGAATTTCGAAACAGAATGTCATTGCAACGGCCGGATAAATTTCAGATGAAACAATCGACACACACGAAACACATCAGATGGGTTGCAGCAATCCTGTTCATGCTCAATTTCTCATCCTGCGAGAAGCTGCTTCTCGATCCCGATGAGATACAGTCTCCGCCGCCACAAGTGTATGCGTCAAAGTTGGCAACAATACTCGACTCGCTGCGTTATGTGCTCGATCTTCCCGCGCTCGCAGGCGCGATTGTTGCGGACACAGGAATCATCGAGGCACAGGCTGTTGGTTGCAGGCGCTACGGCGGTGCGCGGGATGTTACGGTGAACGACAAGTTCCATCTCGGTTCGTGCGGCAAGGCTTTCACCGCCGCGATGATCGGCTCGCTGGTCGATGAAGGACTTCTGAGCTGGACGACGACGCTGCCGACTGTGTTCCCGGAATATGCGAGCACCATGCGTTCGGAATACGGGAACGTGACGGTTCGCGACCTGCTGTCGCATAGCGCCGGGTTCATCCGTGATCCGGAATTGACGCTCACAACGAACACACCCCGCGAACAGCGCGTAGAGACTGTGGCTTGGGGGGTTCAGCAGCCGCCGGCTGCGCAACGAGGAATTTGCCTCTACAGTAATCTGGGCTACATCGTCGCCGGCGCGATTGCAGAGCGGGTCGCGAATCGAACGTATGAAGAGTTGGTGATGGAACGAATTGTTCGTCCGCTTGGGCTTTCGACTGCAGGCAGCGGCGCGATGGGAACTCCGGGTTTGATCGATCAGCCGCTGCAACATTCGGCCAATCACGCTCCCATCATGCCATCGGAGGACGCGCATCTTCACTCGATCTACAATCCCGCCGGCATGCTGCACATGTCTGTGCGCGACTGGGGGCGCTACGTGCAATGGGTGCTTGCGTCTGAAGCGGGACATCAGAACTTGCTGCGACCGGAAACCGCCCGCGCACTGACGGCCCCTGTTGTTTCAACCGGCGAAGGTGGATTCTACGCGCTGGGCTGGGGAGGCGCGAACTACGAGGAATGGGCCGGCGGCAAATCGCTTGGACACAGCGGAAGCAATCGGTTCAACTACGCGAGCGC
>CAYJNF010000323.1:0-1459 GCA_964370915.1 uncultured Chitinophagales bacterium | reverse complement strand
GGCGTCAGTCTCGGCATCAATGACTTTCACGAAAAAGACAAGTATCTCTCGCATCTTCCTTTTCGCGGAATTATCTTTGCCACTGGCATTTCGTACCAACTCGCAACGGAATTGAGCAGACATCGGATTGACGGATTCTTCAGCACGGGAAATCTCAACACGGATCTTCCATCGAGGGACCTGACACAATATGTCGGTTCATTTTCATACTCGTTCGTTCACACCATTGCGTCGTCCGAACTTGCCGGACATCCGCTTGAGTTCTTCGTGGGAGGCGGAGTGTCGAGCTTTGTGGCAAACACGGATTTCGTCGCGCCGGACGAGTGGAATCCGTACTACGATCAGTCGTGGTACTGGTCTCATTCTCTGAATCTTATTCTGCGAAGCGAATATCACGTTGGCGAGAGGTCATCGTTTGCCGTTGAATTTTCGATGCCGATGGTTCGATTTGTTTCGCGTCCCGACAACGGCCATTGGCTTAGCTCAAAGAATGGCGAGGTGAGCGACAACTTCTTGAACGCGGCAGGTCAAGGCAAGATCGAATACGCGTGGGAGAATCTCGTGCTTCTCACATTGCTTGAATATCGAATGCCGCTGAGTGAGCGGGTTGATTTCCGCGGTTCATATCAATTTGGTTACGTTTCATCCGACAGGCCGCATCCCGAAATCTCCATGGGGATGTACATGAACCGGTTTCTTGTCGGGATTGATTGGCAATTCTAGGAAAAGATAATGGATCCACTTGGCAAAAGCCCCATTCCACTTCCGCTTCTCATCATGGGAAAGACTGCGATGATTGCGAGCTGGCTTCTTCTGTTTCTGAAGTCGTGGGTGGGTGAGGGCATTCTGTACGACAGTGCAGTAACTCGGGCCATCGGCATCTTTCTCTTTGCTCTGGGATCTGCCATGGCAATTCTCTCTATTGTGAATCTCGGTCGCTCAATCTCCGTCGGCATTCCGCAGGAGCAAACGGAGTTGAAGACGCACGGATTCTATCGCATCAGTCGAAATCCGATTTACCTCGGCGCGTTTCTCATGTGTGCGGGGTCGTGCCTCTACACGCTTCACGCCATCAACATTGTTTTCTTCGCGGTCACGGTGCTGGAGCACCACGCCATCATAAGGAAAGAAGAGATGTTTCTTGAAGAGAGATTTGGCGATCGATGGCGCGCATACAAAGCACGGGTGCCGCGGTACGTTGGTCTAATCCCATTCTGAACGAAGTGAAGAATCTGTAACCGCTTAGATCACACTACCGCGAAAGAAAGCTTAACCACGAAGGCCTGCCTACCGGCAGGCAGGCACGAAGTTCAAAAAGGCCCACGTCTCTAGAGTTCTTCTTCGTGAACCTTAGTGATCTTAGAGACTTTGTGTCGAGTTCTGTGCGTGCTCTCGTCAGCGTGTACTAGCAGGCTGTTGAAAAACGCGTTATGGAGCAAGAATATCTTGCAGAAGAACT
>CAYJNF010000322.1:0-4903 GCA_964370915.1 uncultured Chitinophagales bacterium | reverse complement strand
GTTGAATGGAAAGCTGAGGAACTTCAGGATCATCAAAGGAACAGAGTGCGATATTCTGCCAAACGGCGATCTGGATTGGTCCGACAAGGTGCTTGCGAGTTTCGAGTATGTCGTGGCGTCGGTTCACAGCAGCTTCAAGAACGATGAAAAGGAGATGACCAGGCGGATCACCAAGGCGCTCATGAACAAGCACGTGACGATGCTGGGCCATCCGACCGGACGGCTTCTTCTTTCACGTGATGGTTATCCAGTCGACATGATTCAGGTTATCAACTGTGCTGCCGACTACGGCAAGATCATCGAAATCAACGCCCATCCAATGCGCCTCGATCTCGACTGGCGCCTGGTGAAGTATGCAAAAGAAAAAGGCGTCCTGATTGCCATCAACCCCGATGCTCACAACATCGAGGGGCTGAGCGATGTGTACTACGGAGTTGGCATTGCGCGCAAGGGGTGGCTGGAGAAGAAGGACGTGTTGAACGCGCGCCCGCTCGCAGGCGTGCTTGACCGCCTAAAGCTGAAATGACGCGCGGATACGAAATGCCGACAGTTGTATTTGTTCCTTTGAAGAAATCCAGAACGATCAAGGCGGGGGCAACATTGCTCGCCGCTGCGAACCAGAGCGAAGTCCCGATAGGGCAGTCGTGCAGCGGCGATGGCATTTGCGGCTGGTGCAAGGTCCGGGTGCTGCGCGGCGCCGAGTCACTCGCACCTCCGATTGCACTCGAACGCAAACTGATGGAGCAATACAAATTCGAACCAAACGAACGTGCTGCATGTCTTGCTGTAGTAGAAGGCGACGTGGAGATAACGACATCATATTGGTAGAATCGACAAAGGGAGACGCGTGAAAAATTCCTGGATCGGAATCTTACTCATCGTTGTGGGCAGTATGTTGCTTTTGCACAGCCTTGGGATTATGGAGCTCGGGAACATCATACAAAAATTCTGGCCGGTGGCAGTTATTCTTATCGGCCTCAACATTCTTCTTAGGAAGCGCAAATGATAACCTTGCTTGTGCCGATCCAACTCAATGAATAGACAAAAAACTGTAGTAACTGCATGTTGGATGCGTCACTGTGCCCTTTGGTTGTATGGACAATTAGTTGAGGGGCACGAGCGATAGACTCCCGACTCAATGGATTTCAAGGACAGCTGTTATGAGCCGATACCAACGTCACGTGTTTGTTTGCATAAACGAGCGATCACCCGACCATCCGAAAGGCTGCTGTCTTCTGAAGGGATCTGCAGAGGTCCGCGATGCACTGAAGGAAGAACTGAAGAAGCGAGGGCTTTCCCATGTTGTCCGCGCAAACAATGCCGGATGTCTGGACGCATGTGAACACGGCGTGACGATGGTGGTGTATCCGGAGGGAGTATGGTACGGCAGAGTGAAGAAAGAAGACATTGAAGAGATCATCGACCGTACGATCATCAACGGGGAGGTGATCCAGCGATTGTTGATTCCCAATGGCCGCTATGCACCCGATGCACTCCAGTTCAACAAGCTCGAACCATAATGGCGAAGATAAAGAAGAGCGAGTCACCCGAGGACAGGCGGTCCAGATCCCAACAGATCATGAAACTGTTGATGAAGGAATTTCCCCACGCTGTAACAGCACTCCACCATGAGAATGCATTTCAACTTCTCATCGCGACAATTCTCTCGGCACAGTGCACTGATGAACGGGTGAATATGGTTGTACCGGTGCTGTTCAAGAAATACAGAACCGTGAAGGCGTTCGCGAATGCCAGCCAGGCTGAGTTGGAGCAGGACATTCGCTCGACCGGTTTCTTCAGAATGAAAGCGAAGAACATCATCGGCTGCAGCCAGGGGTTACTCGAACGATTCGGCGGCGAAGTCCCAAAGACCATTGAAGAACTTATCACACTTCCGGGTGTTGGTCGCAAGACGGCGAACGTTGTTCTTGGCCAGGCATTTGGCATCGCGTCAGGTGTTGTAGTTGATACGCACGTTCACCGATTATCGCAGAGACTTGGATTCACCGAGGCTGACACGCCGGAAAAAATAGAACTCGACCTGATGAGCCTATTCCCCCAGAAGCAGTGGATTGACCTTGGCTCCATTCTCATACTCCATGGTCGACGAACCTGTAACGCCCGATCTCCCAAGTGCGAAGAATGTGCAGTACGCAAATTCTGTCCTTCAGCGAAAGAGTTCCTCAGTGTCAAACAGATGTAAGCCCAGATGAGTTGTCGATTGCCTGCTTTCATTTGCTAATCACCTGGCTAATAATCGCCACCCGAATTAACCTTCCAAATTATACCCCGCGTAGTTCCAAGCCATTCCAGCGATTGATTATACGTTAAGAGCAAATTGCCCCAGGGTCAGTCGCTTGGCCTTACGTTCTCCGTGGCATGCTAGTTGAGATTCTCACGTAGGGAAACCGGGATGGACTGTCATGCGGCCTTCGCGATGTGATGTCAGGTTTCGGATGGCATATGGTTTGCACCCAGAAGAGTGAATGTGTGTACGCAGCACATTCATAGGGGATTATTTCGAAAAGGGCGACATCCCCTTCGTTGACGTAGCGCATCGTATCACTGTGAGAATGATCAGGAGTGGAATAATGAAGAAACTACATACCAGGCATTTCCAAATTGCTTTCTACGGATTCTTGTTGCTCATGACGCACGCTGTGTTCCCGTCATCCGGATTGTCGCAAGGATACGGGCAGCAAATTGCAGTCATGAAAATCTTGAACCCAAATCTGAAATCGATTGGAGTGTTTGGCAGCACTCTGTCTGACAAGAGCATTCAAGATCTGACCCGTGCCGGCATGGGTCAGAATATCCAGGTCGTGATTGGGCGACCGAAAGATGCGAAAGAAATCTCCGCGATCTACAAGAAAATGGTTTCCGAAAAAAACATTCAGATGATCTGGCTTCCTGATGCCACGGATCAGCTGATGCTCGGAGTCGGTTTCGAGTTCCTCCGTTCCACCACACTACCTGACAAGATCGGGCTGTTTGTCCCGAATCAGGCAATGCTATCATCCGGTGCCCTGTGTTCCGTCCAGGTGGAAAGCGGGAAAGTGACTGCATACGTCAATCATCAGGTGGCAGGCGTGCTGGGGGCTAATGTGTCAATCGATCCTTCTTCAGGGATTGCATTCGTCGCCAAATAAAGTACTCAATGGGATTGAACATGAAACTCAAGACACAGATTCTGATTGCGATTCTCTCACTCATTGTTCTCTTGACTGTCTCGCTCAGTGTGGTGTATGGTATTCTCATGGGTGCGTCGGCAGAAACACAGTTTGGTAAGCGTGGAATCTCCGTGGCAACAAGCCTTGCAAGCAATGGCCGCCTGGGAGTAATGATGGGCGACTCTACTCAGCTCTCAGCGATCATGGATGCCGCTATGCTGGATGATGAAGTCAGGTCTGTGGTTTTTGGCGATAAGAATGGGACTCGCATTGCAGCGAGAGGTTCTCACCTCGATCTGGCTTCGGCAACGAAGATATCGGATGGCGATGTGATGCAACTCGAAACGGAAGACAGTCAGGGAAATGTGCTCGCGATCTTTCAAACGCCGGTCTATGCACGGCAGGGCGATGCAGCTCCAATCGGACAGCTTGTTGTCGCGATCTCGACGGAGAATCTCCGTGCCGAGTTGCATCAAATAATTCTTTGGTCACTGATTCTTTGTGTGGTCTTTTCATTGACGGCTGTTTTCGTTGTCAATCTCATCATGAAAATACTCCAACCGCTGCTCGCGGGTATCAAGCTTGTCGCTACGGGAGACCTCACCGTCGAGCTTCAACAAAAAACTCATGATGAAGTCGGCGACCTTATCAAGAGCCTTAACGATCTCGTAGGCGGGCTGCGTATGACCGTGAGCGAGGTACAGGACGTCACGGTCGCGGTTTCAAATCAGGTATCGCAGATCATGACCGATTCAAGCTCCATGGATCAAGGGATGCAGCGTCAAATGGAGCAGTCCTCACTGGTGACAAGTGCGGTGGAAGAGATGACGAAGACCATTGCGGAGAATTCCAGAAATGCCAGCGACACCGCAGCGACGGCGAAAGAAGCAAAGGCGGCCGCCGAACAGGGTGGGCGCGTTGTGCAAGAAACCGTGGTAGGTATGAAACAGATTGCGGATGTTGTCCGACGATCGGCGACGACCGTAAAGGAACTCGGCAAGTCAAGCGATCAGATCGGCGAGATTATCAGTGTCATTGACGAGATAGCCGATCAGACAAACCTTCTCGCATTGAATGCGGCCATCGAAGCGGCGCGCGCGGGCGAACAGGGACGCGGCTTCGCTGTTGTTGCTGATGAAGTGAGAAAACTCGCGGAGCGAACGTCAAAGGCAACAAAGGAAATTGCCGACATGATCAAGAAGATTCAAGTCGACACAAAAGATGCTGTTGCTTCGATGGAGGAAGGAACCAAGCAGGTCGATGCCGGCATACGTCTTGCCGACAAAGCCGGAGAATCATTGCAGGTCATCGTTGGAATAAGTCAAACCGTCACCGACAAGGTTGCCCACATCGCTGTCGCGAGCGAGCAACAAACCACCACGAGCGAGCAGATTACGCAAAACGTGGAGGGGATTTCCATCGTCACTGCGGAAACCGCGAATGGCATTCAGCAAATCGCCCATGCAGCCGAAGATCTCAATGGCCTGACCAAGAGCCTTCAGGAGCTGGTAGCGAAGTTCAAACTGCAGAGCGAAACGCAGTCGACCGCAACCAAGCCTCGCGTTCGAAAAGACAGGTATCAATTCGAAGGGCCGCGATCGACTCTATCGGTTCGCGAAAATGGAGCCATCGTTAACAGCTGACGCTGCGATCATCTCGTCAGGATGTTTGCACGAGGTTAAGAAAAACCAGGAAAGAAGCCGCACACTGTAGCTTGTCCTGGTTTTTCGTTT
>CAYJNF010000321.1:0-4960 GCA_964370915.1 uncultured Chitinophagales bacterium | reverse complement strand
CGAAGTCCCGATCATTGACGAGGCAATCAAGGCCGTTGATCTGCGGCAGATCAAGGTGAAAGACGACGACTTTGGTCTTATGACATACGATCCTGCATTCATGAACACCGCGTCATGCCGGAGCAAGATCACCTACATCGATGGCGACAAGGGCGTTCTGCGCTATCGCGGATATCCGATTGAGCAGCTTGCAGAAAAGAGCAACTTCCTCGAGACCTCGTACCTGATTCTGTATGGCGAGCTTCCTACCAAAGCGCAATATGAGCAGTGGGTACACAACATCACCTATCACACGATGCTTCATGAGAACATCAAGAAGTTGATGGACGGATTTCATTACGATGCGCACCCGATGGGGATGTTGATCAGCATGATCGGTGCCCTCTCGACATTTTATCGCGACGGCCACGACATTCACAATCCTGAAGCGCGGCAGAAGCAGGTCTTTCGACTTATCGCCAAAATGCCGACGATCGCAGCATTTGCGTACCGGCACAGTCAGGGACGCCGCTATGTGTATCCCGACAACGGGCTGAGCTATGTTGCCAACTTCATGAGCATGCTGTGGCGAATGACCGAGCCGAAATATGAGGCGCACCCGGCGCTCGTCAAGGCGTTGGATGTGTTGTTCATTCTGCATGCCGACCACGAACAGAATTGCAGCGCCAACGCGATGCGCGGGATTGGCAGCTCACACGTCGATCCATATTCCGCGATGGCAGGCGCGGCTGCGGCGTTATACGGTCCGCTGCACGGTGGGGCAAACGAAGCCGTTCTACACATGCTTGACGAGATCGGATCGAAAGAGAAAGTTGGCGCGTTCATCCAGAGTGTGAAAGCGGGCAGCGGACGGCTGATGGGATTCGGGCATCGCGTGTACAAGAACTACGACCCGCGGGCAAAAGTCATCAAGAAACTTGCTGACGAGGTTTTTGAGGTCACAGGGAGAAATCCGAAACTTGAGATCGCGCTTGAGTTGGAACGTATCGCACTTGAAGATGAGTATTTCGTGAAGCGGAAGTTGTATCCGAATGTTGATTTCTATTCAGGACTCATCTATCAGGCAATGGGATTTCCGGTGGAGATGTTCCCGGTGCTGTTTTCGATTCCGCGAACAGTTGGCTGGCTCGCTCAGTGGGAAGAGATGCTGAACGACCCCGAGCAAAAGATTGCGCGCCCGAGACAAATCTACCTTGGATACGGACCGCGTGACTACACCGTGATGAGCAAACGGTGAGGAATGGTATCGCCGGACGTGCACTCATTTCTTCATGGTTCAAGCTGAGGATGTTGAAAGAATTCCTTCATTGAAGCTGTTTTGATTCCGGTTTTTGTTTATTTTCCGTCAGTTCATTCACAAGCCCATTTTTCTATTGTCGTAGAAGGATGGGCTTTTTCTTTCCCCCAACACAACATGGAGTTATGATGGAAGTAACGTTGAATCACGTACTGGATCACAGAGAGTTATACCGCATGCCTTGGACCCTGCCGGATAACGCCATCAACTGGCTGGAGCCGACGAGTGCATGCAATCTCTACTGCGACGGGTGCTATCGAAAGAATGACTCGAATGCACATAAGTCGCTGGATCAAGTCCGTCACGAACTCGATGTCTTCAATCGCCTGCGAAAGACGGATGGCGTTTCGATCGCTGGCGGTGATCCGCTGACACACCCGGAGATAGAGAAGATTGTCGAGATGGTTGCGAAGGACGGCCAGAAGCCGATCATCAACACCAACGGACTCGCTTTGACAATGGAGAAGCTGCGCGCGCTGGAACATGCAGGCGTGGAGGGCTTCACGTTCCACATCGACAGCGGGCAGCAGCGGCCGCATATGAAAGGAAAGACGGAGCTGGAGCTGAACGATCTTCGGCTCAAGTATGCCGAAATGCTCGCCGAGGTCGGCGGAATTTCCTGTGCGTTCAATGCAACTGTGTACGAGCATACGCTGCAGTATGTTCCCGATATCGTGGAATGGGGACAGAAGCACATCGATATCGTCAACATCCTTGTCTTCATCGCGTATCGCGCAGCGCCGGTGCACAAGGGATATGATTACATGGTGGGCGGAAAGAAAGTCGACATGTCGCCCATTATGTATGCAATCGACAAAGATCGCGCAATCTCGATCATGTCCACCGATATCGTCACGGAGATTCGAAAGAAGTATCCTGACTTTCAGCCAAGCGCATATCTGAATGGCACGGAACGTCCTGATCATTTCAAATGGCTTCTGACGCTGCGCATCGGCACGAAGGAGAAGATCTACGGCTACACTGGCCCGAAGTTCATGGAGCTTTCACAGATGCTGCATCACTTTACGAAGGGCACGTATCTGGCGTATACAAAACCCAAAGTGCTTGGCAAAGCGAAATCAATGCTCGCGCTGTCTCCGCTCGACAAGGGATTGTCGAAGACGCTATGGGCGTTTCTGGACGATGCAAAATGGAAGCCGTATCTTCTGTTCAAGAAACTCCACATGCAATCGGTGATGATCATTCAGCCCGCCGACTTCATGCCGAGCGGAGCACTCAGCATGTGCGACGGCTGCCCCGACATCACGGTGCATGACGACAAACTCGTCTGGTCATGCCGGATGGAGGAACTGATCAACTTCGGCGATTGGGTGCGGGCGGTGCCCGAACCTACACAGACTTGATCCTGTTGTCGTGCCCGCTGGCTGCTCTGGCGGGCACGACTGTTTTGTGATGTTGACTTTTTGTGATTGGGCCATTCCACCGATTCGTGTGGTGGTTGAAGTGGGTTCGTCAGTTTTCATCATCGTCGTTCTTTCGTCGAAAACGACGCGCAAGTCGTTGACAATCTCTTCCGAAATGCCAATCTTGAATTACGTACGAAGACCGAAGTGAATGCCCCGTCCCGCGCCGAAAGGATCTCATGGTAACCATCTTTCATTATCTCAACAATGAAATCAAGCGTCTGAGCATCAAAGAGTTTGCTCAGATTGCTCATCAATCGGACGGGTTCATCTGGATCGACATGGAGAATCCGTCGGAGGCGGAAGAAGAGACCTTGCTCGTGTCACTGCTGGATTTCCATCCGCTCGCGATCGAAGACGTCCAACGTGGCACAGATGAAGATGGCCACCTGCCCAAGGTGGAGGATTTTGCCGACTATCTGTTTGTGATTTTCAATCCGGTGGAAGGATCGTTCAATGGAAACGCGAACGACTTTGCGCGCGGCATCGAGATCACGACGACGCAGCTCAGTGCGTTCCTGACGAAGCGCGTTCTCGTGACTCATCACTACAAGCCGTTGCGCTCCATCGGGTATGCAGCGCAGCTCTGCAGCAAGAATCCGATGATGCTGGGACGAGGACCGGATTATCTCTTCCATCTGGTCATCGATGATATCGTCGACAATTACAGTCCGTTGCTTGACGCTCTGGATAGCGCCATCGAAAGCATGGAAGACGAAGTGTTTGGTGACCCCACGCAGCAGACGATGCATCGCATTCTGTTTCTGAAAAAGAACATCATGACGATCAGACGCATTGCCATGTATCAGCGCGAGATGCTGAGCCGCCTCTCACGGGGTGAGTTCAGATTGATCACTCAGGAAGAAATGATCTACTACCGGAACGTGTATGATCATTTGATTCGCATGGCGGATGTCACGGATAGTTACCGCGATGTCGTTTCCGGCTTGCTGGATGCCTACCTGTCGGTCACGTCGAACAGGCTGTCGCAAGTGATGAAGGTCCTCACGATCATCTCGACGATCTTTCTTCCGCTGAGCGTGATCACGGGTTTCTTTGGAATGAATTTCGATTTTCTTCCCGGCCTGCATTGGGAATACGGTCACACGGCGGCGACTCTTCTGATGCTGGGCGTGGCCGTGGGAATGCTTTGGTGGTTTCGTGTGAGAAGGTGGATTTAGGTTTCAGCGCCGTTTTCGAAGGACCGCCACTTTCTGGAGAGCCGGCGAATCTGCCACATCGCCGGGAGTCATGAACCTGTCGCTTATTCCTTTCTTCAAGTCCCTTCCGATTGCATTGTATGCTTGCGCCACATAATGCGAGCAGAAGAGTTGCCGTGCTCTCCGCAGTGTATCGCGCTTGTCTCTGTCTCGCTGCATGAGGATTTTGATCCCCAGCAGTATTGCCTTCCATGTCCCATATTTTTTTCCAAGCTCTTCCTGTGCATGTGTGACGAGCCGAAGGCGATCAGCATCCGAGATAGGCTCTCGCGATGCAAAGAGCGTCACCCGTCCATCGTAATGGTCAACACTTCGTGAGAGGGGCCGAACGATTACGCCTTTGCCGACAGCTTCCATTACCATGAGCCGCTCATTCCACCAGATTGCAATTCCAGCATGCGAATACCGCGAGCGCGTGGTCAGCATAATGATGCGTGAGGCAAGAGATCTGCCGCGATACATGAGGACATCTCCGTTCCGGATTTGACTCCGGAGGTCGGCATAACGCAGCGTGGTTTTCGAATCGCTTACGGTTGAACCGCTTGATTGATTCATGTCGATTGAGTGTGTGATGTGAATGCAGGCAAGTGTAAAGAACGAGTTGTGCTGATGGAAATCAAGATTTCGTCGTTGCAACTTTCCGAGGTCGTGATCTTGCGAGAGAACTGCAATACACTTCTCATAAACAAATGTCGATGCAAATTTTTGTGATCGCTTTATTGACACTAAGCCGCAATGCGCGTATATTTACGCCCGTTGCAAATTGAGAAGTCATCTGGTCAGTGAGGTCCCTCCGACCATCATCCAGTTAGCAACATTGTTCATTGATATTCGGCTTGCGCCTGATACTGTTTTTTGTCACCATCTCCTGAAAGGACTGCATAGTTAATGGCCCAGATATTCCACCCCAGTATGAGAGTGATCTCTCGGGCCAGTATCATTGTTGTTCTTCTCCTCGTTGGTTTTGTTGGTTGGGTGAGTTGGGATATGTATCGGTCGGGATATTTCACCGATGTCAA
>CAYJNF010000320.1:0-4966 GCA_964370915.1 uncultured Chitinophagales bacterium | reverse complement strand
GCGTAGAATGCGGCCGCATATCCGCCGGGACCCGATCCTACAACAACAATATCTGTCTTTGTTGATTTCATTTGCTCCTCAATATTCAGAATGAAGCCACCAAGGAGTTAAGAAAAACTTCGTGCCCTGGTGACTTCGTGGTTCAGATTTTTACTTGTTTCTCGGAAAAGCTCTGAAGTGCTTGAACTAAGTCCGTAATGAACCGCGCAGCATTCGCCCCGTCAATCAGGCGATGATCGTACGACAGTCCCAGTGGGACGATCATGCGCTGCTGGATTTTCTTATCCTTCACAACCGCTTGAAGGTTTCCTCGTCCGACGCCGAGAATGGCAACTTCAGGTTTGTTGATGATGGGCGTGAAGTAGGCTCCGCCAATTCCGCCCTGATTGGAGATGGTGAATGTGCCGCCTTGCATTTCTTCGAGCGCGACCTTGCGCTGACGTGTCCGCTCGGCGATGTCGTGCAACTCGATGGAGAGATCCAACAAACTCTTCTTGTCGACATCACGAATCACCGGAACGATCAAGCCCTGCTCGGTATCGACCGCAATGCCGATGTGATAGTAATTCTTGTACACGATTTCTTCCGTCGCCTCATCGATGCTGGCGTTGAACATCGGGTACTTCTTCAACGTCTCGACGACCGCTTTGATGATGAACGGCGTAAGCGTGAGGTTTGCGTTCTTCTTCTCGTATGCTTTCTGGAACTTCTTTCGCAATGCAAGGACATCTGTGACATCAACATTGTCAAATTGGGTGATGTGCGGAATGGTTGTCCACGACTCCACCATCTTGTTGCTGATGGCTTTGCGCAGTTGGGTCATCTTCTTCTTTTCGACAGTTCCCCATTTCGAAAAGTTGATGCTTACAAGCGCGGGCTTTGGTTGAGCAGATGCGGGACCTGTTGCCGGCTTCGGCTGAGTGCCAAGAGTTTGCAACCGCTGAATGTACGTGCGAACGTCCGACAGCAGAATACGTCCGCCGTTTCCCGTGCCGCGAATGCGCGAAAGGTCAAGACCAATTTCGCGTGCAGTTTTCCTCAGCGAAGGTGATGCTGCCGGCGGAAAGCCGTTTGTGGGTTTTGCTGGAATCTCAGGAGCCGAGGACTGGCTCGTCGGTTCCGTCTCTTCTGCGACTGATTCCTCTGCAACCGGCTCCGGCCCGGCAGCAGGTTCAGATGCGACTGAAGTTGCCGTGGCGACAGCGCCGCTCTCTGTTACTGAAAAGATGAGTGTTCCAACTCTGATCTCATCACCATCTTTGACGAAGATCTTACTGATCGTTCCGTTCACCGGACTCGGGATCGACGCAACTGCTTTCTCGCTTTCGAGTTCGAGAACCGCCTGATCTTTGCGTACCGCTTCACCTTCCTTTACAAATATCGTCGCGACGGTGCCGCTATCGGCACCTTCACCAAGACGTGGTAATCGTACATCCATGTATATTCTCCTATCTATCTAAATTCTGAGGGAGCCTTCGGCGGGCTTAGGGTAAGCTCCGCGACTGAAGAATCTGAAAAGCAACCAGACCCTTCGCTCCGCTCAGGGTTGAGACTGCTCGGGGTTAAGGCTAGACAATAATTGGAAACACTTTCTCCGGATCCACGCCCAATTCCTTGATCGCCTTCTCCACAGTTTTCTTCGTCATCGTTCCCTTTTGGGAGAGCTGGTACAGCGTTGCGATGACGATCGACTCGGCATCAATTTCGAAGAAGCGTCTCAGATTCTTTCGCGTATCACTCCTTCCAAAACCATCCGTGCCGAGGGTTACGAGTCCGCCGGGAACCCAGGGGGAAATCTGGTCGGCAACAAGCTTCATGTAGTCCGACGCGGCGACGAACACGCCGTGTTCTTTCTCGAGAACTGATTCGAGATACGATTTCTTCTGTGCCGCTGTTGGATGGAGCATATTCCAGCGTCGTGCATTCAACGCTTCTGTGCGCAGACGTTTGTAGCTCGTCGCACTCCACACATCTGCTGAAACATCGTAGTCTTCTGCAAGAATCTCTTGCGCCCGCAACGCAGCGCGCATCGTAGGGCCGCTGCCGAAAATGTGCGCTCTATGTTTCAGCTTTGCGGCGCCGTGCTTGAATTTGTACAGGCCGTTCAGAATTCCCTGCTCGACTCCGAGCGGCATCGGAGGCATTGAGTAGTTCTCATTATAGAGTGTGAGATAGTAAAAGACCTTTTCATTCTCGCCATACATCCGTCGCAAACCATCCCACACAACCACCGCAATCTCATACGCGAACGCCGGATCGTATGCAAGAAGATTCGGAACGGCACTCGCCATCAGATGGCTGTGTCCGTCTTCGTGTTGCAAACCTTCGCCGTTCAGGGTGGTGCGTCCGGCCGTTGCGCCGCAGAGGAAGCCTTTTCCCATCATGTCGCCGGTTGCCCAAATCTGATCGCCGATGCGTTGGAACCCGAACATCGAATAATACACATAGAAGGGAATCATGTTCACGCTGTGCGTTGAATACGCAGTCGCAGCAGCGAGGAACGACGCCATCGAACCGGCCTCAGTGATTCCTTCTTCAAGAATTTGTCCGTCCGTTGTTTCATGATAGTACAGAAGCGTTTGGCTGTCCACCGGTTCGTACAACTGGCCTTTCGGCGAGTAGATGCCGACTTCACGGAACATCGGATCCATGCCGAACGTGCGCGCTTCGTCGGGAATAATCGGAACAACATGTTTGCCGATCTTCTTGTTCCGCAGTAGCGAGCTGAGCAAACGGACAAATGCCATTGTTGTGGAAACTTCGAACCGCTCAGAACCTTTCAGAAATTCACCGAAGTCGGCAAGCGACGGTACGTCAAGAGCCGGCGCTTTCTCGGTTCGGGCAGGAAGAAACCCGCCAAGCTCTTTGCGCCGGGAGAGCAAGTACGTTGTTTCGGGCGAATCGGCCGAGGGACGGTAGAACGGCGTCTCGACAACTTCTTCATCGCTAATCGGAATCTCAAAGCGCTGTCGGAACTCGCGCAGTTCCTTTTCGTTCATCTTTTTCTGCTGATGGGTGACGTTGCGACCTTCGCCTCCTTCACCCAATCCATAGCCCTTCACGGTCTTCGCGAGTATGACCGTTGGCTGGCCTTTGTGATGAATTGCCGCGTGATACGCCGCGTACACTTTTTGCGGATCATGCCCGCCGCGTTTCATCTTTCTGATCTGTTCATCCGTCAGATTGTTGACAAGTTCGAGCAGATCGGGATACTTGCTGAAGAAGTGCTTGCGCGTGTAGCTTCCCGGCTCGACCGTGTACTTCTGGAATTCGCCATCAACAACTTCCTGCGCACGCTTGACGATCAACCCATTCTTGTCCGCCTTAAACAAGGGATCCCAATCCGATCCCCAAATCACTTTGATCACATTCCATCCCGCACCGCGAAATGCCGACTCCAGCTCTTGAATGATCTTGCTGTTGCCGCGCACCGGACCGTCGAGTCGTTGCAGATTGCAGTTCACAATCCATGTAAGATTGTCGAGCGCTTCGCCCGACGCGATGCGCAGCGCGCCCAGTGCTTCCGGCTCGTCCATTTCACCATCGCCGAGGAATGCGTAGACGCGCGGTTCCTCACCTTTGATGAAACCGCGAGCTTTCAGATATCTGTTGAATCGTGCTTGATAGATGGAGTTGATCGGACCGAGTCCCATGGAGACAGTCGGGAATTGCCAGAACTCGGGCATAAGATACGGGTGAGGATACGATGTAATGCCGCCGCCCTCGGCAAGGTCCTGGCGGAAATTGTGAAGATGCTGTTCGTCGATTCGTCGTTCGAGGAAGGCGCGGGCGTAAATGCCGGGTGATGCATGACCCTGCACGAATACCATGTCGGCGGGCTTATTGTCGGAAGCACCGCGGAAGAAATGATTGAAGCCAACTTCGTAGAGAGTCGCGCTGGACGCGTATGTGGAAATGTGTCCACCCAAACCGCCATGCAGCCTGTTGGCTTTCACCACCATCGACATCGCGTTCCAGCGAATGTAGCTCTTGATGCGTCGCTCGAGTTCGCGATCGCCGGGGTAGGGTGGCTCATCTTCAGGCGGAATTGTATTCGTGTAGGGTGTGGTGGTTGCTTCGGGCATGTGTACGCCCGACTCGCGCAACCGGTCGATGAGGCGATTGAGGACAGCGGGCGCCTCCTCCGATTGCTTGTTCTTCAGCATGTACTCGAAGAAGAATTCCAGCGAATCCAGCATCCGCTGACTCTCACTTGCGTCCGCATCGTTGATGGTCTGAGCTTTTGCTTCCGTGTCCACGATCTACTCTCTACTATGTAAATGAACTGATGTCAAAATCGATGGTTTTGGCAGAAAAAATCCATCTTCAATATAAGAAAAATCGGGTGATTTGCATCCGCAAAGCCGTGCCCTCCTCACAGAGAATACATTGCGAAACAAGTTGTGGTTTTCGTAGATTGCACCATGTTACAGAATGAGAAATGGATGACATGATCATTGTCATGAAAGCGGGTGCGACCCGCGAACAACTAGCGCATGTATTTGAGCGGGTGCGAGAGCTTGGGTATCAGGTTCATCCCATCTATGGCGAGCAGCGGACAGTTGTTGCATGTGTCGGCGACGAGCGTGGCAAGTCGCGACTGCAGATGCTGGACTCGGTGGATGGGGTTGAAAGCGTCGTTCCGATTCTCAAACCGTTCAAGCTCGCCGGAGTGGAATGGAAGAAGGAAAAGTCGCACGTGACCCTCTCGCACGACGGCTCGCCACCCGTCATTATCGGTGCCGAGACGTTTGTGGTGATGGCCGGACCGTGTTCTGTTGAAAGCCGCGAGCAAATCCTGTTGTCGGCGGAACTTGTGAAGAAAGCAGGAGCAACAATTCTGCGCGGCGGCGCATATAAGCCGAGAACATCTCCCTATAGCTTTCAGGGACTTGAGGAAGAGGGGCTGAAGTTGCTGGCGGAAGCGCGTGAGAAGACGGGGCTGTTCATCGTTACAGAAGTGATC
>CAYJNF010000319.1:4480-4993 GCA_964370915.1 uncultured Chitinophagales bacterium | reverse complement strand
TACGATCGATGGTGCGGGAGACGGAGTTGTCGAAGAATGATTTTATCTACCCGCTCTTTGTCGTTGAACGCAATGACTACAAGAAAGAAATCTCTTCGATGCCCGGCGTCTATCAGATGTCCATCGACTACATCGTGCGTGAGTGTGTTGAAGTGAAGAAGCTGGGAATACCGGCGGTGATTCTCTTTGGCATTCCGAAAGAGAAGGATGAAGTAGGCTCCGGCGCGTATGATGAACTGGGAATCATTCAACAAGCAACGCGGGCAATCAAGAAGGAAGTGCCGGAACTTGTCGTTGTCACGGACGTGTGCCTGTGTGAATACACGTCTCACGGCCATTGCGGCATTGTGCGTGGGAATGAAATTGTGAACGACGAATCCATAGAACTGCTTGCAAAAGAGGCTCTCACGCACGCACAGGCGGGAGCCGACATTATTGCGCCGTCGGATATGTTTGACGGAAGAGTGAAGGCGATTCGGTCGATACTCGATGAGAACGGGTTCATCAATATTC
>CAYJNF010000319.1:0-4470 GCA_964370915.1 uncultured Chitinophagales bacterium | reverse complement strand
AATATTCCGATCATGTCGTATGCCGCGAAGTACGCTTCGGGATTCTACGGCCCGTTCCGTGAAGCAGCCGAAAGCACGCCACATTTTGGCGACAGGCGCTCGCATCAGATGGATCCCGCAAACTCAAACGAAGCCATTCGCGAGGTTGAGCAGGATATCATCGAAGGGGCCGACATCGTGATGGTAAAGCCGGCTACACCGTACCTGGACATCATCCGGCGGGTGAAGGACACCTTTGGGCTGCCGACGGCGGCATACAACGTCAGCGGCGAGTATTCAATGGTGAAAGCGGCGGCTCAGCTCGGTTGGGTCGATGGCGAGCGCGTGATGATGGAAATGCTCACAGGCATCAAGCGCGCCGGAGCCGACATGATTCTCACGTACTTTGCAAAAGAGGCGTCTATGTACTTGGACAACCAGAAACGCTGAGCGCTGTTTTGCGAAGGGTCTGAATTTGAATTACATGGCAGACACTTCGTTGGAAAGCACTCAGTGTGGGGACACAAATCTATGAAAACACTTCGCTCTGATTCTCTCTTCGAAAAAGCAAAGCTGAGTACTCCTGGTGGCGTCAACTCACCCGTGCGAGCATTCAAATCTGTCGGAAGGAATCCACTCTTCATTACGCGGGCATCCGGTTCCCGCTTGTGGGATGCTGACGGCAATGAATTCATTGACTACGTCGGCACATGGGGGCCTGCGATTCTCGGCCATGCGCACCCGCGGGTTATCGAGGCGATCAAGAAGGCGGCAACAGACGGAACAAGTTTTGGCGCTCCGACCGAGCTGGAAGTAAAGATGGCGGAGCTGATCTGCAAGCTCGTTCCGTCCATCGAAATGGTTCGTATGGTGAACTCAGGAACCGAAGCCACGATGAGCGCTATTCGTTTGGCGCGGGCGTTCACCGGCAAAGAAAAGCTGATAAAGTTTGAAGGATGCTATCACGGCCATGGCGATTCGTTTCTAATCAAAGCTGGCTCCGGCGCAATGACCTTTGGTGTGCCTGATAGTCCCGGCGTGCCAGGTGCTCTCGCCGGACTCACGCTGACCGCACAATTCAACTCACTTGCCTCGGTCCAACATCTCGTTGATGAAAACAAGGGAAAGGTTTCTGCAATGATCGTCGAGCCTGTTGTGGGAAACATGGGATGCGTACCGCCTCAGGCAGGATTTCTCGAGGGGCTTCGCTCAATCTGTTCGAAGGAAGCGATACTTCTGATATTCGATGAGGTGATGACGGGCTTTCGGCTTGCAATGGGTGGCGCGCAAGAATTGTACAAGATTAAACCTGATCTTTCGACGTTTGGCAAGATCTTCGGGGGCGGACTTCCTGTTGGTGCATACGGAGGGAAGAAAGACATCATGCAACTTGTAGCCCCAAGTGGCCCGATGTATCAGGCGGGCACGCTTTCAGGCAACCCCCTTGCAATGACTGCCGGCTATGAGACGTTGTCGATTATTCAAGAGGACAAGGAGTTCTACACGCGGCTCGAATCCAAATCCAAACTTCTTGCCGATGGGATTGCAGAGAATGTAAAGAGTCTTGGTTTGCCGATAACAGCCAACCGCGTCGGCTCAATGTCAACGCTCTTCTTCACTCCCAATGTGGTAAGGGATTACCAGACCGCGCTTGCATCAGACACGAAGCGCTTTGCAGCATACTTCAGGGCAATGCTTGAGCAGGGCGTTTACCTTGCGCCATCACAATTCGAAGCGGGGTTTGTATCGACGGCTCATTCTGATGTCGACATTCAGAAGACGATTGCCGCAAACCGCAAAGCGCTCGAAGCAGCATTCCAAAATTAAATGCAACGGTCGGCCCCCCCGAGCCGACCGTTGCTTGCCTTCCCTGCGAACCAGTGCCGATCCCCCTTCGGCACTAGTTTTCCCACCACGAAGTAACCTGGAATTTGTTTGCAAATGGAAATGACGGGGGTGCAGTTGTCAGAAATCTGTTGTCATATCGGAATGATCGTATCATTCCGTGAAGAAGAGTACTGCCGCTGAACTGTCCAAACACAGTTGCTGCCTTGGCGGTCACGCCACCGTAGAGATTCAGACGGCCGATTGGTGGAACATCATCATAGTCTTCCACTGCGAATATCCCGTTGTGACAATAGATGGAGGCGTCGATGTATGTTTGTGAACTCGAGTTCCTCGAAATGCCGGTAGTCGAAATGTACGTCATTCTCTCGGAGACGATTCCCATCATGTCTGTCGAATTGGGATTTGCTTGAGGATTATCTCCGGCAACGAGGTTACCATGAATCCAGACGTTGCCCTTCAGTGAGGCTGTTCCCGTTCGCGCAAACACCGTTGCTCTGCCTTTGTATGTACCCCAGATTCGCACGTCGATGTTCTTCACGCCGATCACGCCATTGGGAGCGAGCGCTGCGAGATTTGCATACGTAGTGTCCTTCGTTGCGCCCGTATTCCACGGAATTTTCACGCGAACGTTTCCATCGCTCTGGAACTCCAGCCCAAGATCCTGATTGGACGTATTGGCATTCGTCCAAAGTTTTCCCGCCGACGTGGCTGCGGCTTCAATCTCATTCAGTCGGGCAACAGTCCTTTGAACCGTCAGACCCCACTGGTAGCCTCCGGCGTATATCGGGTTCCTGGTTCCTTCGAGGTTGGGCGTTGCATTGCCCGTGATCTTTCCACCAAAATACGGCCTGTTGTAAAGATTCCACTGACCGTTGGTATGGACCGGTCCTAAAAGTGAATCTCCCGTTATCTTCCAAACGTTAGTCCCCGTTCCGGGATAAGGAACAGTGTTGGAACTCGGTGTCAGGTAGTTGAAGTTTTCGTCTTCAGAGAAATACGCGAATCTTGAAAAGTAGAGTCGCTTCAGCGTGACCACGACCGTGTCGCGCATGGTAGTTTTCCACTGGGCGGATGCTTCATCGTAATATCGCATATCCATTCGACCTATGGATCTGACGAGCGTTGAATCTGTGTATTTTGAAATGTACACGTCGAACTGACCTCCGTTGAAATTCCTGTTGAGGAGGTTTGTGTTGTAGCCCGTATCGGCCAGACAGAGATGTGTGCCGATATTTGCGCCCGCGATCGCAAGACCGTGTGAAGCGGTTTTCGAGTAATAGACTGTGTACGTGTCTTGTGAGGAGAGACTCTTCTGGTTAAGATTCAGCAAGGCAAGCCCTATGATGAAACTCATGCCTATGACATACACCAGCGTTTGCTTTCCCATGATCCGATCCTTTTTTTTATTGCAAACCTTATCCGTGTCGTTTCAAGTTACGAGATGCGACCCGGCTTTGCCGCCAGAGTGTGGTGATATACTCCTGCACTTCAGGGTTTACCTGATCGGCAACTTTGTACGGACTCGAGATTTCGAGTGTCGTTTCTATAAGCGCGATGTTTGTCAGCGACGTTGTCACAGTTCCATCCTGGTCAAGATATTTCAGTCTGAATGTGATGACGCATGTGGCGACCAGCAGTGGTGTCCCATTGTTGTATTTTCGGTAGAGCATGCGCACTACTCTATCGGTGTATTGAGGGAGGGGATTGCCGACATACCATTCCACTGAGTCGGTCACACCATCACGATTCATGTCTGACCGAAAGCGCAGCCTGTTGGAGTCGGCAACTGCAATGGCCGCAGACGGATCAGGCAGACCGTAACCGATCTTCTTGAGATCCAATTCGAATGTATTTGCCACTTCTGCCATCGCTTCCTGCACATTCACATTCGTTGTTGAGGCCACAGCTGTTGAACTGAGGTCCATGTTCAGGCGTAGTCCCATCAACAGAACATACCCGGCAATGATGACGGATGCGATAAGATCAATTGCTACTGACATACATCTCCCTGTTGACCGTTGCTAGTTCCAGTAACTCATGATGGTGGGGTACACGAGTGTATCTTTCGTGGTCGGATTAATCACGGTTACTGTAAGTCTCTTATGCCATGTTTGTGTCGATGAAGTATCGTTCAGGGGATTCGTATCGCTGAGGTTGTCAATGTTGATGTACTGAACTTTTGCCCGAATGAAGTACTTGGAATCAAGATTTGGCACTGCCGTTTCCCAATCAGAGCCAGGTGTACTTACCGTATCAGCAGGATTTGTGCTTTTGTAGACGATGAAGAGGTCGTCGTAATCATCAAAGTCATTAAAATCACTCGAGCCGTTTCTATAGTGCTCGGATCCGCCATGTCCGAGTGAACCAGCGGGCGTCAGATTCGATACATTGGAAATTTCTCCGGTGACTGCACTCTCCGACGCTGCGTCGAAATACTTGGTCATTGCCTCCTCTGAAAGAGATTGCGCGAGCGAGATCGCCGTAAGACCGAACTGGCTTTGGTTCAAGCGCTCGTTTTCTGCCATGATCGCTTTGTTGGTATTCAGGGCCATATATCCCATGAGCGACAGGGCACCCAACGCAAACATCGATTGTCCGAGATTCATATCAACTGCTTCACATTATGTCTTGATTGTTTTCTAC
>CAYJNF010000318.1:0-4999 GCA_964370915.1 uncultured Chitinophagales bacterium | reverse complement strand
TAGCAATACTAAGATTGATTTTGGCACCCTTTCAAGTAGAATACTTGCCAGCGGATCTTGAATAGAAATCCAAATTGTTACTAACACTGTAGCGAGTGCTGGTACAAGGATTGCCAATAGCTCCTTTGTGGTACCTATTTTCAGTTCTTCTGCGAGTTTCATGATTTCATTCTCGGTTTAGTGCTTGCGCATAATTGTCGTGAGTACAACGTATGTCTCACGCTGATAATAGGTCAAGGGCAGAAACCCTCACACGCGAATCGATGGTCAAACACGTGTTACGCCTTCGCCATCTTCCTCATCTCAAGACCCTTCACAATCACGTAGGCAATCAGCGCGAACATGAAGAACAGCAGCAGCATCCAGGCAATGCTCTGCAGCGTGCCGATGATCGTCCGGTACAGCTCGAGAATCCATCGCTCCTGTGTCAGCTCGAGAATCGTGCCCCCTTCTTTTGCGGGGGTGATATATTTCTCCAGATCCCAGATGCGCACGCCGCCGGAAATGCCGACAACGTAAATGGCAAACGTGATGTACTTGCCCCATGCGCTGAAGATGTCTTCCGCGACCAGTCGCTGCATGATCTTGTTGATGGGAACACGGAAGATCCGGGCGACGATGAAGCAGACTGCGAACGCGAGCACAAAGTTGATGACGAGCAGAAGTATGAACATGGGACCTCCTATAATGAAAGGAAGCTTCGCATACAAGACACGTATGCCGTAAGTTCGAGTGTGGTTGGAACAAAGAACGGGCAGGTTTGCTGTCGATAAGGTACAGCGGAGAGAATGGAAAATCAACTGCATGCTTTGCCGAAAGACCCGACGGAGAGCAAGGGAATAATCGCTGGCGTGATGCAAGAGAATGTAACAGCGTCGCCGTTGCTAGAACGGCAAAAGGGGCGTCCACATTTCTGTGGCACACCCCGTTCATTGCCGCACAAATCGTTACTTCGTCAGAACGAGCTTCCTTGTTTCAGAAAAGTTGCCTGTTGTGAGTCTGTAGTAGTAGACTCCGCTCGGTTGGTTTCTTGCATCCCACATCACCGAGTGGTTGCCGCGTCCTTCCATGCCATTCACAGGTGATGCAACTTTTCTTCCCAGAACATCATACACGTTGAGTGTGACAAAGCCGCTTGCCGACAATGCATAGGCGATTGTTGTCGATGGGTTAAACGGGTTCGGATAGTTCTGATGCAGTGAGAAAGAACCAGGGAGTTCTTTTGGCGAAACGCTTGCAGAACCAGTTCCAAATGCAAGGTCATCAACAATGAGCTCTGTTCCCGCTTGTCCACTTCCAAGACCCGATGCCACGATGATAACCAGTGAATCCGGTATCAGATTGGACTGAATGGTGAGTGGAAACTCACGATACGTGCATTGACTGATCGTCGAATCTATCTTGAACGTACAACTGTCCTGCGATGCAATGACACTGTCACCCCTCATCAAGCTCACGATAATGTATGCTCGGTCTCCGGGCATGATATTTGACTTCACATAAGCCGAAAATCTTGTCGGTAGCTGGCTAAAGGTATATGCAACCTGAAGAAAGGCGACTCCCGGAAAGGGAAATCCGGGGTTCAATGTCTTCACTTTTAGTGCGTAATTACCCTGACAACCTGGAGAATGAGGCTCAACATTCACAAGAGGAAAACTATTTGTGGTCTGCCAACCAGCGGGATTGTAGTTGCTATCAGGGTCTGTTTCCCAGTTCTCAAACCCAGCATTGGGGATTTGCGAGAGCCCCTCGAAGTGCACAAAGGACAGTAACGTCGCGGCAGAGAGCAATATGCGGCAAGACCTAAGCATGGTAGCCTCCTCTCGTTGGGATGCAGAGCGCACCGGCCTGCACCGTGTACTGTTATTGAATGGTTTGTGAAAATCCTGTCTGGACGTATTCTTCGCCACGTTCATGCTGTGTGCAATGCTGGCACGTTGCCACCGCTGACAGTGAGCGAGCGAATAATCGCTGCGAGTGTTATGGAAGAGAACGAACTGCGGTGCGGTGATGTAGTGCCGATCCTTCAGCACGTGCAATCAAACACAATTCTCCGGTAGGATGCAAGCCCGGACAGAAAAAAAAACTGTTCCAGAGCAAGGGTCGCCTATAGAATGGCGTGCGCACCCGCATCGCTTCCGTGGTCATAGGGACACGGCCAGTCCAGGATATCCTTTTTGACCTGAGTGACGAGGACAGCAGTTTGCTTTACGGTCAGAGAAGTGGAGGAGCTTTCGGTTCGTCTTTCTCAATCCATGGAAAGAGAATCTCAACCATGCGCTGCTTGAACAAGCCTTTCGGGTGGCTGACGCGCATCGAGTTGAGCACAACGGAAATGCTTGACGCAAGCATCGCAATTGCGGCGATGAACGGGTTGAGAAGTCCGAGCACGGCGAGAAAAATACCGACAATATTGTACACAAACGCCCACGCCAGGTTCTGGCGCACAGCGGCGGAACTTCGCTTCGAAATCTCGACTGCTTCGGGAACGAGGGCAATGTCGTCGCGCAGCAACGCAATCGGCGCGGACTCAATGGCGATCTCGGTGCCGGTGCCCATCGCTATGCCGACATCGGCTTGTGCAAGCGCGGGCGCATCGTTCACCCCGTCGCCAACCATGGCAACAACACTGCCGTTGGCTTGCAGCCTCTTGATCGCTTCGATCTTATCTGACGGAAGCGTTTGCGCTGTGAATGTCGCAATGCCCGCGCGTAGCGCTATGGCAGCTGTCGTCTTCTGCATGTCACCGGAGAGCAATTGCACAGCTACCCCCAACTTCTTGAGCTTGTCAACAGCGTCAACTGCACTTGCTTTGATGCTATCGCCGAGCACGAAGTGCTGTGCAACTGCTTCTCCATCGATGCCAACAAAGACAATGGTATTGCCCGCTTCTGCTTCGCGTTCCGTCAGCTCGCGCATAGTTTCGTCGATCGCAAATCCCGCCGAGCGAATGAACCCTTCGCTGCCAAGAACAACGCGTGAGCCGTCGACCGTCCCTTCGATGCCCATGCCATCAATAATTCGAACGTCGGTTGCATCAAAGAACTTGAGATTGCGTGATCGCGCTGCGTCAACCAACGCAAGCGCAATCGGGTGACTCGACGCCTGTTCGAGCGACGCAGCAAGCTGCAACAGCGAGTCGTTTTCTGACGGATTCATCTGCAGCGTGAATTTGCCCTCAGTCAGAGTGCCGGTCTTGTCGAACACAACGGTCGAGACCTTTCCTGCCTGCTGCAGCGCAGCGCCATCGCGAATCAGGATGCCATGTTTGGCGGCATAGCCAATGCCTGCTGCAACGGCAAGGGGTGTCGCCATGCCGAGCACGCACGGACACGCGATGACCAGCACGGTAATCGAGCGAAGAAGAGCGGCTTCTATTCCCGCTCCGGTCGCGAGAAGAACCGCACCCGTCACGAACGAAATCGTGAGAACAGCCGGAATAAACACGCGTGAAATGCTGTCTGCTATTCGCTCCAATTCCGATTTGCTCGACAAAGCACGCTCTACCATCTTGATGATGGACGACAGCGTCGTACTGTCGCCGATGCGTTGCGCTTCAATCTCGAGAATGCCATTGACGTTCATCGATGATGCGACAACGGTGCTGCCGACACCTTTCTCGATCGGCTTCGACTCGCCCGTGAGCAACGATTCATCAACGACAGCACTTCCTTCCACAATCACTCCGTCCGCGGGAATTTTCTCGCCAGCCTTCACGATGAACCTGTCGTTGACATTCAGCTTCTCAATTGAGACAAGCCGCTCTCCCTCCGGGGCCCTGATGCGAACTTTCTTCGGCAGCATCTGATAGAGACGGTTGATGCTCTCCGATGTTTTGTGCTTTGCTGAGAGTTCGATGAACTTTCCGACGAGGAGCAATCCCACGAGTCCGCCGGACGTATCGAAGTAGACATGATCGCCGCCTGTGATCGCTTCGTACGTGCTGTAGAAGAATGCCGCGAAAATGCCAATGGAGAAAAGGAGTTCCATCGTGGGAGATTTTGCGCGTACGCTTTGCCATGCTTTTGTGTGAATCGGAATCGCACACCAGAACACGGCGGGGGCCGCAAACCCAAAGAGAATCCACGGAAAAAGACTGTGAATCTGCGCGGGTAAGTCCTGGAAATACCCAACGTAGATCGCGTAGCTGAACATCATCAGGTTGTTCATCAGGAACAACGCAACGCCCATTTTGATAAGCAGCGACTTCCGCTCCGCCCAACTTTCTTTCGGATCAGCGTCACGGGATGATGTTGCATAGCCGAGCCTCGCGATTCTCTTTGTGATCTGTTCGGGCGCGATCTGTTCGGGCCTGTAATAAATCTTTGCCGTGTCCGACGCGTAGATGACGCGTGAATGCACAATGCCCGGCTCGTTGCTGACAACTTTTTCGATCAGCCAGGAGCACGAAGAACACCACATCCCGTCAACGTGCAGGACAAGTTCTTTGCAATTCTTCAGCTCTTCGGGAGCCGGTTCGTGCGCAGATGAATCATCTTCCGGTCTGCCGATGATGCCAAGCTTCAGGCTGGTTTGATACAATTCCGACGATCGGTAATCGCCCTCGAACAAGCCGCTCTCATTCAGAAGCGTGAACACTTGTTTGCAGCCGCCACAACAGAAACGGTACGACTCCGTTTTCACTTCAACGACAAAAGGCTTCCTCGGCAGCTTAAGGCCGCACAGATCGCATGCAGAAGAGACTGGAGAATGCGCCGCTTGAGATATGTTTTGAGGTTGTGGGTTCATCACAATTCACAAAGAGCTATCGACTGTTTCACTATCAGAATTTCAATAGTCAATTGTCAACGATCAATTGTGAATGCCTAATGCGAATGCCCATCGGACTTCGGCACGACCTGGCCATTCTCATACTTCACCTCATGAATCGGCGTACGCTGCGCAACGACAATGGTGATGATGAGAATAGTTATAAAGATTGCCAGCGTCCCGTAGATAGCGCGTTTCATAGATTCTCCTTTATGGTGTCGTGCTGAGC
>CAYJNF010000317.1:0-5003 GCA_964370915.1 uncultured Chitinophagales bacterium | reverse complement strand
CTTCAATGTAGTTTGCTCCCACGGATCCCGATGAACGAACCACTTGTCTACTGATCTCAATGTTGGAGATGGTCTTTGGAAGAGCGTTCACCAGTTGAATGACTCGCTTTGCAAATCGCAGGGTCCGATCCTCAAGGTCGTATCGCTTAGCCGTTCCAGCAATTGCAGTCTGAGATTTGAGCTCTTGCATTTGGAATTTGTTTGGAGTTTGTCATTGGAAATTTGATATTTCCGCCCGCAGCCATCTGTCCATAGCATGTGCCGCTTTCTTCCCATCCGCCGCAGCATTGACGACTTCTTTCCCGCCGTTGATACAATCGCCACCGGCAAAGTATTTGGGGTTGGATGTCTGCAACGTTTCGGGATTCACCCACACGATACCGTTTTGAGTCTTGAGGTTGGGGATCTGGGACAAAAATGTTTCTTCGATTTTCTGTCCCACAGATTTGATGACCATATCGACAGGGATCCTGAACTCGGAATAGGGAACAGGAATTGCGCGGCGCCTTCCCTCTTCATCGGGTTCGCCGAGTGTCATGTGTATGCACTCAATTGCCTCAACATGATCACTCCCCAGTATCCGGCTTGGTGCCGTAAGGAACTGAAACTGCACGCCATCGCTCTTCGCCAATTCAAACTCAAAATCGTACGCCGGCATTTCGTGCCTGCTTCTGCGATAGATGATCATAACCTGCTCGGCGCCAAGTCGACGCGCTTCCGTGACCGCATCAATTGCCGTGTTCCCCGCGCCAATGACCGCAACACGCTTACCCACATCAACCGATGGCCAGTTGCGCGTCGTGACCTTCTCGATAAAGTCGAGTGCGTCGACGACACCTGGCAGGTTCTCTCCCGGAATGCGCAAGCGCGACGATGTCCCAAGCCCGACACCGAGAAAGACTGCATCATGCTGCTGCTCGATCTCCTGAATCGAAATGTCACGACCAACCCGCACGCCCGATTGTATTTTCACCCCAAAGCTCTGAATGAGCTTTACTTCTTTGAGCGCGTCTTCCTGCATCATCTTATAGGGAGCGATTCCCCACGTGCTGAGTCCGCCGGGTTTCGGGTTGGCGTCATAGATCATCGCATCAAATCCAAGCAACGCCGCTTCGGCCGCACAGGCAAGTCCGGCTGCACCAGCACCGATGATGCCGATCGACTTCCCATTCCTCGGCTGCGGAGTGAATAACGAAGGCATGCCGTGTTCAAAATACCAGTCAATCGCATAGCGCTGCAGCCGTCCGATTTGAATTGCCTCTTCGCCGCGTGCATTGTACACACACGCACCCTCGCACAGCACATCAACCGGACACGCTTTTGCGCACGTGAGAGCGATCCAGTTTGAACTCAGTATGGTCTTTGCAGATCCTTTGATATTTCCTGTCGCGATTTTTTTGATGAACGTGGAAATATCAATGTGCGTGGGGCACGCCTTCATGCACGGCGAATCATAACAATACAGACACCGATTCGCTTCCGCGGTCGCCGAGTTTGGCGTGAACGGAGGGTGAAGCTCAGAAAAGTTCTTTTCGTACTGTTCGGGAGTCAGTTTGGGCGCGAGATTTTTCATAGAGATTCTGGATTCAGGATTCTGGATTCTGGAATGAGTCACTCGACACATCGTATTTACTATGAGGTTCCCGTATGAAAGCTGGTGTCGCGTGCGACTCCTCAACCGATTGGATGAATCGGAAAAGCATCTTGCTCTGTTTGGTGTATTCTTCTAAGAGCTCCTGAGCGAGAACTTTATCAGACAGTGATTCTGTCTCGCAGAGGTATGTGATGTGCTCGATAGACTCCTCGCAAGAGCCATACGAGCGATACAAGTAATGCAAATACTCCGCTTTGTACTTCCTGAGCGCGAAGCCCTCAACAATCTGATTCGTCACAGATTTGGATGACCTCCTCACCTGCCCACCTTCCTCGTACGTCTCAAACTTAGGTAATGTCAAAGTCATTTTGTGGATCCGGAGAGCAAGTGAGTGTGCAAGTCTGTAAATGTCCAATCTCTTGTATCCTGCTTCCATAGTAGCCCCTTCCGATCTTGGCAGAATCCAGAATCTTGAATCCATCGAGTCTCAGCCTCAGGCCACGCCTTCGCCTGAATCCTGAAACCAGAATCCACCCGTGTTTATTGTCCAACCAAGTTGTCCGCACTTGCCAACGCCCCATCCATCGCCCTCACTCCTTCATCAATCTCTTCCTCCGTTATGATCAGCGGCGGTGCAACAACAAAGTGACTGATCCAAGCCTGCACAAACACCCCGTTCTTCATCATCTCACTCGCAACTTTGTCAACGAGCAACGGCTTGCCCGCAACTTTGTCCGCTTTTGTATTGAACGCCTCTTTCGTTTTCTGATTCTTCACCAGCTCAACCGCCCAGAAGAGCCCGATGCCGCGGACATCGCCAACAGAGGGATGCTTTTGTTTCAGGGCTTCCAGCTTCTCACCAAGATATAACCCGACGTCGCGGGCGCGCTGGTTGAGGTTGAGTCGTTTCATTTCGTTGATTGCGGCAATCGCAGGTGCAAGTGTCAACGGATGCGCTTCGTACGTATGTCCATGGGAAAAGTAGTGATCATCAAAGTACTCGGCAATCTTCCTGGATGTTGCACACAGACCGAGCGGAACATACGCCGTCGTGATTCCTTTGGCCGTCGTGAGAATGTCGGGCACAACTCCCCAGTTGTCGACAGCGAACCATTGCCCCGTTCGGCCCCAACCGCTCATGACTTCATCGGCGATCAGCAACACACCGTATTTATCGCAAATCTGTCGCAGGCGCGGCAAATATTCCTTGGGCGGAATGAGAACGCCGTTCGTTCCGACCACCGGCTCAATCAGCACCGCGGCGACATCGCTTTCATTCTCGATCATGTGGTCGATGTACTCAACGCATGCGATGCCGCACTCGGGATAGTGGTGCATCAGCGGACATTTGTAGCAGTTCACTTCGGGCGCGAAAATCACGCCGGGAATCTTTCCGCCAGGCTCCATCGCCCACCGCCGCGGATCGCTGGTTGCCGCGATCGAACCCATCGTCGAGCCGTGGTACGAACGATAGCGTGCAATGATTTTATTCTTGCCCGTGTACATCTTCGCGATCTTGAACGCGGCTTCGTTTGCTTCCGTGCCCGATGTGGTGAAGAAGAACTTATCCAGTCCCTTGGGCAAAACTTCCAGCAGCAGTTGGCTCAACTCAGCACGAACATCAGTCGCGAATCCCGGAGCGGCGAACGGCAATTTCCTCGCCTGCTCCTCAATCGCTTTGATCACAGCAGGATTTTTGTGCCCGAGATTAACGCACATGAGCTGCGAAGAAAAATCGAGGTATCGTTTGCCGTTGCCGTCCGTGAAGTAGCAACCTTCCGCGTCGACAATATGCAGCGGCTTCCACCCTTTTTGATAACGCCAAGTGCCGTAGGTGTAACGGGCCGTGAGATCGGTGATCTCTTGAGAAGTGAGCGACGGATTCATGATTTCCTTTTGATGACGATGTACGGTGTTTTTCCTTCGCCAACCCGGAATCCGATTGGACGTTTGGGAGGATCAGGCGGAGTGATGAGTTTTCTGAGCGCATCAAACACTACTTTGAACTGAGCGTCGTACTTTCTCTCCAACTCATTGAGGCGCTGCGCAAGCGCTTTATTGTCTGCGAGCAATCGACGAAGATTGACAAATGTGTTCATGATTTGGATATTGACCTGAATAGCGCGCTTACTCCGGAGAACACTGGAAAGCATGGCAACGCCTTGCTCCGTGAAGGCCAACGGGAACGACGTCGAGTGTTTCAGCGACTCGAACCGGTCACAATTTGTGACCAGTTCATCTCGTTCCGGTTTCGTCAACTGAAACATGAAGTTGCCCGGAAAACGATCGCTATTCCGCTTGACCGCCTGGTTGAGGACTTTTGTTTGAACCTGGTACAATTCCGCAAGATCCCGGTCGATCATTACCTTTTCGCTACGAATCAGGAAGATTCGTTGCTCGATTACTTCAACTGGAATGAGATTTGACATAAAGTTCTGATTTGTCCGCAAATGATTTCAACGGAACACGGTCACTCTATTTTTCTCGCACAATGATCCATTAATCCATCAACTTCGATTCTTCTTCGGTCTTCGTCAGCTCAGGTAGTACCGTACCATCGGTCTCGACTTTGATGTCCGGTCGACAATTTCGAAGCCCGCTTTCTTGAATGATGAGAGAAACCCAATCCACGCAAACGGAGCCGGCATGTTTTGAGAATACGGAATGACCGGATACGCCTCAAGGATTTTGATCTTCTGTTTCTTGGCATATGCAATCGCGCCTTTCAGCATCGCAACACTCATGCCCTGACGCCGATACTCCTTCGCAACGAAGAAACAGGGAATCGACCAGACCGGCTCATCATCAATCCGTTTGTGCACACGGGAGTTCTCCAGCCTGGGGTAGTCTTCACGCGGTGCAAGCGCCAGCCAGCCAATCGGCTCACGATGAAGAAATGCCAGCAGCCCTACCGGCGCACCGCTCGTCACGAGCTTCTTCATTGCCCGCTTGTTGCCTGCACCTTTTTGCCGTTCGAACTCCCACCTGGACAAACGAAACGACATGCACCAGCAACCACCGCAAGCGCCCCGCTCTCCGAACAATTGTTCAAACTTCTTCCAGTTCATTTTTGTTAGAGGAGCGAATCGCAATGCACTCTGTTTTGCCTTCGTTGTCGGCATCTACGATTTCACCAACTCCTCGTAAGCATCGGGCCTACGATCGCGAAAGAATTGCCACACCTCGCGAACTTCCCTGATCATGTCGAAATCCAAGTCGGCCACAACAAGCTCGGATTTGTCGCGGCTTGCCTGTGCAACAATCTTCCCGCGCGGCGTGCAGAAGTAGCTCTTCCCATAGAACTCGCCGATGTTCCACGGAGCTTCGACACCGACACGATTGATCGCGCCGACGAAATATCCGTTTGCAACAGCATGCGCGGGTTGTTCAAGCTCCCACAGATATTCCG
>CAYJNF010000316.1:281-5011 GCA_964370915.1 uncultured Chitinophagales bacterium | reverse complement strand
TCGTCCTGATCAACGCCGTTGAGATCGACCCCTTTCGATTCCATGATGCCGATAACCTCGAACGTCACCTTGCCGATACGAATGTTCTCGCCAATCGGTGTGCGTCCTTCAAACAGGTTCTTCACTACCGATTGGCCGAGCACCACGACGCGGCGTGAGGCAAGATCCTCTTCAGCAGTGAAGAATGCACCAAGTGCAGCGTGGAAGTTCCGTACTTTCTGAAACTCCGGTGTCGTTCCGATTACCGTGGTATTGGTGCTGAAGTTGTCGAATTTGATTTGCATTTTCCTGCTTTGCACCGGAGCGGTACCAGCGGCCGCCGGGCACTCGCGCCCGAGAGCATCTGCGTCTTCAAGCGTGAGCGTTGTGACCGTCCCGCGTATCTGCTGGCGCCCCGCGGTTTTCTGCACTTGTCCCGCGTTCACCACCAGCAGGTTCGTGCCCATCGCTTCGATTTTGGCGAGCACTTCGTCCTGCGCGCCGTTCCCGATGGCAACCATGACGATCACCGCGGAGACGCCGATGACGATGCCGGTCAGCGCAAGCACAGTCCGCACGAGATGTGCTGCCAATTGTTTGCGAGAGAGACGTATGCTTCTTGTGATGTTCACGATTACGTTCTCAACGCCTCAATGGGTTGTAGGGCGGCAGCCCGCTTGGCCGGCTGCAATCCCGCAATAACGCCAACCAGACTTGAGAAGACAACTCCGAGCAAGATACTTTCCCATGAAATAGCTATGGGCATTTGCGTGATTGCCTGCAGCACCTTTGCGCCGATGGCGCCGAGCAGAATGCCGATCACGCCGCCCGTGAGTGTTACGGCGATTGCTTCGTACAAAAATTGGCGCATGATGTCTTTACGTTGCGCGCCGACAGCTTTGCGCAGCCCGATTTCTTTTCGACGCTCGTTGACGGAGATGAGCATGATGTTTGCGACGACAACGCCTCCCGCGATCAGAGAGATGCCGGCCACCAGCGCGAGAAAGACGTTGAATGTTCCAGAGACCTTCTTCGCCATTTTCGTTACCTCGGTGGGCGTGGTGACGGTGAAGTCGTCGGGCGTGCCGCTTGCCAATGCGTGACGTTCGCGCAAGAGTGCGCGGATATTGTCCGCGGTTTTCTCCATGTCGTTCGACGTCGTGAGGCGGATCTTGATTGCCGAGATGTAGTCCACATTGGCAACGCGCCGCATCAGCGTGCTGATGGGGATGAAGACGCGGTCATCCATATCGCCCCCTGCCGGACTTGTTCCTTTTGCCTGCATGACACCCTTGATTTCAAACTGCACGCTGCCAATGCGAATCTGCTCGCCGATAGGATTTGCATTGCCGAACAACTCCATCTGCACCGTCGGGCCAATCACGCAGACACGCGCAAGTCCGGTAACATCTTCCTCGGTAATGAAATCACCTTGTTGTGCATCCCAATCCCACACTGGCGCCCACGACGGCGTGACCCCGAAGAGATTTGTTGTGGTGGATTTTTCCTGATACTTGACCTCCGCGCTTCCTTTGCGGGCAAAGGGAGCAACGTCGGCAATGGTTTTGAATTCCTGTTTCAGCGTGACAGCGTCGTCCAACGTGAGTGTTGTTGCCGGTTGACCGCCTGTGGGGTGCCCGATCTCGCGCCCCGCACCGGAAAAGACCATCATGCTTTCAAGTCCGAATTTCTTTACGCGCTCCATCACGCGTTCCTCTGCGCCCATTCCGGCGGAGACAATCATCGTCAAGGCGGTGATTCCGATGATGATGCCAACCATCATGAGAAATGTTCTGAGCTTGTTTCTTCCCAATCCCTTGAATGCGATTTTTACGACTCTGCTTGTTTTCATTTTGATACCTCAAGCGGCTGCAGTTCCTGGTGGGGAGTGACAGGATTCTCGTTCACTTCGTCACTCACAATTCTTCCGTCCGCAATCCTGATGATTCGCCGGGCGTGTGCTGCTATTTCCTGCTCGTGTGTCACCAGGACGATTGTGCGTCCCTTGTCGTGAAGTTGCCGGAAGAGCGCCATTATCTCCAGACTTGATTTGGTATCGAGATTTCCCGTCGGCTCGTCTGCGAACATTATTTCCGGGTCGGTAACAAGGGCGCGGGCAATGGCAACACGTTGCTGCTGTCCACCCGAAAGCTCGCTGGGGTTGTGGTGCACACGGTCAGCAAGTCCCACGGCATTGAGCGCTTCGCGCGCGAGTGCTGTGATTTCCGCTCGGTCGGAATAGATGAGAGGGAGTTCCACGTTTTCCAGAGCGCTTGTACGCGCAAGAAGGTTGAACGATTGAAACACAAAACCGATTCTGCGGTTGCGCACCCGTGCCAGCTCTTCATCGCTGAGCGAACTTACTTCTGTGCCATCCAGCTTCAGCGTTCCGCTTGTCGGCTTGTCAAGACAGCCGAGAATGTTCATGAGTGTCGATTTTCCCGAGCCGGACGCGCCCATGATGGCAACGTACTCGCCGCGCTGAATTTCCAGCGACGCATCGCGCAAGGCGTGCACTTCACCGCCTCCGCCTTTGTTGTAGAGCTTCGTCAAATGGGTTGCAAGTAGAATCGTGGTGTTCATTGTGTCTTCTCCTGGTTCGATGTTGGTACAAGAATGAGTTCTCCTTCGTTCAATCCGCTGACGATCTCCGTCGCGCCGTTATCTTTCCAACCCGCTTTCACTTTTCGTTGCGTCGGTGTTCCACCATCAAGAACAGTAACGTATCGCTCGCCCCGCTCGCGTACGATCGCATCGGTCGGTACCACCAACACGTTCTTGCGCGTCGCGAGACGGATGGTGACATTGGTCGTCATTTCCGGGCGAAGCGTTCTTCCCTGAAAATCCGTAATCGAGAGAGCGACGATGTAGTTCACGACGTTGTCCTGGATGACCGCCTTGGGATAGATCGCGGTGATCTTGCCTTTGAAATCCGTATCGGTGTACGTATCGACCGTAAAAAGCGCGTCCTGTCCGACTTGAATTTTGCCAATGTCCGTTTCATCCACAAAGGCTTGCACCTCAAGTCGATTCAAGTCAATGATGCTCACGAACGTGGGGGAGGCAAGGCTTGCCGAAACGGTTTCCCCTTTCAGTGTGGAAACAGAAGCGATGACCCCGGAAATGGGACTGAAGATGGTCGCGTAGCTCAATTGCACTTTCGCATAATCGCAGTTTGCTTCAGCCTGCTTCAGTTGTGCTTCGGCGACCTTCAGCGAGGTTTCTGCCAGATCCGCTTCCTGCTGCGAGATGAGTGCCCGGCTCAGGAGTGACCGCTGGCGCTCGAGAGTGGAGCGCGCATACAGGAAATCCGCACGAGCTTTGTCGAAAGCAGCGAGGCTCTGATTCAGTTTCGCCTGAAGTTCAGCGTCGTCAAGTTCCGCGAGAACCTGCCCTGCCTTCACATAGTCTCCGATGTTGGACCGCAAGCGATTGACGACGCCCGAAATGCGGCTTCCAACCTTGACTTCCGCGCCAACCATTGGCTTGATAATTCCGGTTGCCAACACTGTTGCGCCGATGTCGTGCCGGGTGACGGGCACAATCTCTGACGACGGGTGCGTGTCATTGTTGCCGCGCAGAACGTTGGTTCCGAAGATTGCAGCAATTGCAATGAGCACGCCGACACCCGCTATAATGAGCCACTTTGTTTTCATTCTCCAACCCCGATTAGTTTCACTGTAGATTAGACACGTGCGTGGGAGAAAACTTGCGGTGGAGGTGGGAATTCTTAGGAGAGTTTCCTGGAGTCTTAGACGAAAAACCAAGAGAAAAGAAATTCACCGCCAAGGCGCCAAGGTCGCTGAGATAGAATTCCGTTGTCCATGCCGACTTCAAAATCTTTTCTTGGCGTCATGGCGGTTATTTTCCTTTCGACGGGTTTTTTGGATGCACTCTAGTGTGCGTGCTCACCCGACATCGGAGCGTCTGCAGCTATCGCGAACCGTTGCAGGACAATTGAGTGGAATTTCTCCCGCTGTTCGGGATTCAGTATACTATTGACATCGAGAAGATGTGCGATGACATTCCGTTGTGCGGCAGATTGGACCTGACTTATGCTATCAACAAGCGCGTTGACGCGTGCGGTGTCGAGCGGCGTTTGCCAGAGTTGCAACAGCAGTCGCGCGCGCTTCCCGGCAAGCTGCGAAGAAAGCGTGTCGAGGTGTGTGTGGAATGCTTTGCGATAGGCGTCAAGGCGTTCGATTTGCACCGATGAGAGGTTCAGTTCACTCTTCATGTGGTCGAATCGCTGTTCGCGCATTTCAGCCAGAGGCTGATCGCTATCGCCGCTCCAGCGATGATACACCATCGTGCCAAAGGCGGCAAGATTTACCAGGGTAAGAACAATGGCGACGGGGTAGAGAACATTTCTCTTCATAGGTGTATCTCACTTTTTTGCATTTGATGTAACCATCTCGCTGCCAAGAGCATCCGGCGGCACTATCTCGAAGAGGTCCAACCCGAGTTCATCTCTTACGGCCAGCGATTGCTTGTACATTTCCGGCGAGTGATCGCTCGATTGTGGCATCCCGAGATAAATGCCGGCTGCCAAAGCAAGAACAACAGCCATGGAACTGATCGGATGCGAAGAAATTCTGCTAAACAAGGCTCGTATGTCCCAAAGCCATGTCGGCGATTGTTCGTATTCTCTGATGCACGCAGCCAGCCTCGTCCAAAGAAATGGTGGGGGCTCAATTGCTTCCAGCTTCTCTTCTCGCTTCCATACGGATTTGAGAAGTTCATACTCTTTG
>CAYJNF010000316.1:0-271 GCA_964370915.1 uncultured Chitinophagales bacterium | reverse complement strand
GGAGCATACCGCGCAGCCGGACAAATGCTCACGGATTTCTTGCATCTCCTTTTCCTGCAACTCAGCGTCGAGGTACAGGAGCAGATTCTTCTGGATATGTCTGTGCGTATTCACTGGTTCACCTTCTACAGAGTTAGACACACGATCTCATTAGAACTTGCGGTCATCGCGAATCAGTAAGTTGATTTTTCAGCGGCAGCAGCTTCTTCACCAATGCCTGTTTTGCCCGGTGCAGCCGGGACTCGACCGATGCAACGGAGCACTCCATTAT
>CAYJNF010000315.1:0-5011 GCA_964370915.1 uncultured Chitinophagales bacterium | reverse complement strand
GACGTGGTTCTCGTTGACTATGTCGAATCGACGGAGACGGAGCAGAAGATTCGTGCACTCGGCAGAAAATCTCTCATGGTGGTGGCAAACCTCATGGAGATGTCATCGATTGGAACGATCGTCGACAAGACGTTGAGGGAATTCAGCAAGGTCGACATTCTCGTTAACAATGCCGGCATTATTCGCCGGACACCGGCCATCGATTTTTCGGAGAAGGATTGGGACGAGGTGATGCTGCTGAACTCGAAGACCGTGTTTTTCTTCAGCCAGGCAGTTGCACGGGATATGATGAAAAGAAAAGAAGGTAAAATCATCAACGTTGCATCGTTGCTCAGTTTTCAGGGCGGCATCACCGTGCCATCGTATGCTGCGAGTAAAGGCGCCGTCGCGCAGGTGACAAAGGCGTTGGCAAATGAATGGGCGAAGCACGGCATTAACATCAACGCGATTGCGCCCGGCTACATGGCGACAAATAACACCAAGGCATTACGCGAAGATCCCGTTCGCTCGAAGGCCATCCTTGATCGGATTCCTGCCGAGCGTTGGGGGCTGCCGTCTGATCTTGCTGGCGTTGCGGTGTTTCTTTCTTCGCACGCCTCGGATTATGTGAATGGCCACGTGCTTGTTGTTGATGGCGGGTGGTTGGCGAGGTAATCCGAACATGAATATCCGAGGAAATCAACTGAAACACGTGTGCTGGCATGTCTTCGTGGAAACAAGCGGACACGCTTCGGTTGTTGTATACAATGCTATCGGCCAGCATGTGGCAACGTTGTTCGATGAGATTGCCGAGGCTGGACGATACTACAGGGTCAGATTCGGTGGCGACAATTTCTCGAGCGGAACGTACTTCTGTCAGTTGGTGAGCGGCAAGAGGTCTGAAATGAAAAAGCTCGTTCTTATCAAGTGAGAATTACCGACGCCGGGCACGGGGGAGGGTTATTGCAACCTCCTCCAATGATAATGTCAATCGAGTCAGGAAAACGATAATAGGAGATTCGCATGGCACTCGTTTCGTCACTGATGGTCGGGGCGTTGCTCAGTGTTCTTGTCCGTCAACTCATGAAAGAGCGGAGCTACGGTCCTATCGACGATCTTATTTGGGGCGTCCTTGGTGTACTGTTAGGCGGAGGAATTGCTGATGTTCTTGGTCTCTCCACATTTGGTCAAATCGTAACATTGCTCATGGCGATTGTAGGAGCATCGGCGGTGTTACTCGCTACAGGCTTGGTCAAGCAACAGTAGTTGTTCATCTAATCCCAGCTGTCATACACAAACAAAAAAAGGAGATCCGACATGAACATGATGATGAAACTTGTTCTGTCGTTGTGCTTGGTGCTCATCGGTGGTTTGAGCACTGTTTCTGCTGCCGACATCACGTCGGCTGCGACCGGCAATTGGAATGCCGGCGCAACATGGGTTGGCGGCGTCGTACCGACTGCGGCTGATAACGTCACGATTGACACGACACATACCGTAACCATCGACGTCGCGACTGCACAATGCAACAACCTCAACGTCCTAGGTTATTTGTATTTCGATATCGTGAATTCCGGTCAGAAGCTGCTCGTGAACGGCAATACCCACGTTACGGCGGTCAGGCCCGGACGGCTCCGCTCGGGAAGCGGTACGCCAACTGCGCCGAAGGCGCATGAGCTTGAGCTACGAGGAGATCTGACTGTGGACTCGACCGGAAGTTTCGATATGCGTGTTGGGTCGGGCGCAAACGTTTCTGTTGGGCGGGTCGTCTTCTCGGGCAGCACGAATAGCACCATTCGCCTCGGCAGGACAGTCTACTTGTCGAGCGGAGAGGAGTTCAATTCGGTCATCATCAATAAGACCGGCGGGGCAAAAGTGATACTTGCCGCTGGAAATCTTTTCCAGAACAACAACACCACCAATTCCCCTGATACTCTGATCTTTGTTTCCGGCATCATTGAAACGGGAAATAATCACTGGGCCATTTTGCGGACAAGCTCTGGGGCCTTTGTCGGCGCGTCACCGGCAAGCTATGTCAATGGAATCGTCGGGCGAGGCGTCACGAATGGCGGTGGGAATTCAACGGTTGATTTGCCGATCGGTGACGGGACCAACTATAGACCCGTGAACCTGCGTCTTGCAGCACCCGCGAACGCGACGGGTCACTACGTCTGGGGAAGAATGCGTTTAGGCAACGCCAACACGGGAAGCAGCACGCTTGCCGGAGGAATTGACCGCGTCTCGGCTGTACGGTATTTCGAAGTCGGTTACTTGCAGAACGCTGGAACAGCAAACACGATGAACTTCTATGGATTCGGACCGAGCTACGGCACCGATGATGGTGTGGCGCCAGGTAATATGGATTTGCGTACGGCGTACTCAACGGATGCGCGGGTGACCTGGACGAATTCAGGTCCGACAACCCACCTGACGGACCTCACTGCTCCTCCAACAACAATTGCGGGTGATTCTCTCGCGCCGTCAATCCCGGTTCTTACCGGCACGAGTGTATTTGTCGCGCTGGCTCGGGCGACCGGCACAACGACGAACACGCTGGGTGGACCGAGTTCAGTGATTGAAGAGGCCGGTATTCCGCAAACGTTTTTCGTCGCGCAGAGCTACCCGAATCCGTTCAACCCATCGACAACGATCGAGTATGGTATACCGACGGCGGGGCACGTTTCTGTGAATGTCTTCAACCTCATCGGGCAGCACGTGGCGACACTGGTGAATGAGACGCAGGTTGCGGGAGTTCACCGATTGCAATTCCATGCCGACGGTCTGCCATCAGGCACGTATTTCTACCGCGTTGATGCACATGGTGCTGTTCAGACCAGTCGCATGTTACTCATCAAATAGATCTCGTCACAACGAAGGGCCTGCAGCGAACAGGGGGATGCAGGCCTCTTCTTTTTTCTCCCTTGGTATTGTGTTGGTGTTGATAAGGATGAAGAACCACGCGAGTATTTTTTCGATTCTGGGACTACTGTTCCTTTTCACGAACGCTCTCTTTTCCCAGAGTACCATAGCAAGCAATGCTTCAGGAAGTTGGAGTTCGACTGGAACCTGGGTTGGTGGTGTTGCCCCATCGGCGACAGACGATGTTGTGATCGCTGCAGGACACACAGTAGCACTTGACACTGCCCATGCCGCATGCAATAACCTTACAGTCAACGGAAGCAATGCGACATTGCGATTTGCCATTGACGGCACGACATCGACCTTGACGGTGAATGGCAACATCAGCATCGCATCGGGTGGAAGAATGCGAGTCGAAAGCCGGAACCCGGTTGGGCCTGCCAATAGTTTCGTCGAACATACTTTGACGCTGCTCGGCGATCTTACGAACAACGGAACGATTGACTTGCGCGGCGGCAGCGCTTCGGGCGGCAGCGCAAACGGCGTACTCACCATATTCGCCGGTACAGGGAATTCCACAGTGTCGCTCAGCAGTACAACATATCAAGCAAGCGTTGAGGAGTTTAATGGCATTACGATCAACAAGACCGGAGGTGCCAAAGTTGTCCTCGCTTCAGGCAATCTTTTCATAACAAACAACTCTACAGTCGGTCCCGCGATTCTCAGGTTCACCAGCGGGATTATTGAGACCGGATCCAATATCTGGGTTCATCTTGCCACAGGAAGCACGAGTATTGCCGGTGCAAACTCCACGCGCTATGTGAAAGGGATTCTCGGGCGAGGAATGAACACATCGGCAGGGACAGAAAAGAGATTTGATATCGGCAACGAAAATGGATACAGGCCGATTCTTGTTCGAAGCAGTTCGGGTGGAACGGCATCAGGCCATTATGTGTACGCAAAGCTTATTGAAGGAAATGCGAACACAGGCAGCAGCACGCTCAATGGAGGTATCGACAGTGTGTCGCGGTACCGGTATTTTCAGGTTGGCTATTCGAAAGGAGGAATTGCCAGCGCCGCTGATACGATGAGGTTCGAGGAATTCACGCCCACATACAACATCGACGATGGAGTTGTGCAAAATCAGTCAGGCGTCATGGTGGCGTACTCCACCAACAGCCGGCAAACGTGGGTGAATGCAGGACCATCGAATCACATCATCGACCTTTCCAATCCCCCGACGGAACTTCAGTCAAGCACAATCAGCCCGGTGCTGGCTTTGACGGACAATGGGTCGCTCAATGTGTCATTGGCGTACGGACCTGCCGGCTCCTCCGGCCCCATCCCGGATATCCCGAATGGAAGCTATGGACCCAGCGTGATGAACAAGTTTGACTTGTGGAAGGCCACATCGGCAACGCCAACTCCGCTTCTGGTCAATATTCATGGCGGCGGACTCACATCCGGGAGTAAGGCGGACATATCGTCGAGTCTTGTCACGAAACTTCTTGCGGCTGGGATCTCCGTCATGTCGATTAACTATCGACTGACGCCGGAAGTGGTGTTCCCCGTGCACTTCCAGGATTGCGCACGGGCAATTCAATATGCACGCCTTCATGCCGCGGATTTCAATATCGATCCTGCCCGCATCGGAGCTGGCGGAAGTTCTGCCGGAGGCCTGGCCTCCTTCTGGCTTGCGTTTCACAACGATCTCGCCGATCCGGGAAGTCCCGACTCTGTTCTTCGCATGTCCTCCCGCGTTCGTGCTGTCACCTGCTGGAGCGGACAGACATCCGTTGACAAGCGCGTTGTTGTTAATTGGATCGGACCGATTGTCCTTCAGTTCACATCATATTTTGGAGGTGCGATTTTTGGTATTCCCGCAGATTCCATGAATACACCTGCCGGATACGCCTTGCAGGAGCAAGCATCTCCGGCGTTTCACCTGACGAGCGATGATGCACCAGCGTGGATGTACTACAGCATTGTGAATCCCCCAACGAATTCGAGCGAAGCAATTCATCACGTAAATTTTGGTTTGCGGTTGAAAGATTTGATGGACACGCTGGGCATTGAGAGCGTTGTGCTTACACCTTCCTACACAGGTGGAATTACCGATTCGGCCACAAACTTCCTTGTTAAACATCTTCGCCTGAGCGGCCCGACGGGCGCG
>CAYJNF010000314.1:0-5020 GCA_964370915.1 uncultured Chitinophagales bacterium | reverse complement strand
GGGCGCCGCGCGCACCGAAGCGGCGTTTGCCGGTGCCCGCTGCGCCGGCGCCGCTGAACACAATCTTCACCTGATCGATCTTCTTCCCGACAATTTCCAGCGCATTCAACAATCCGGCACCGGAGATAATTGCCGTTCCATGTTGATCGTCGTGGAAGACTGGGATGTTCATCATCTTCTTCAGCTCTTCCTCGATGCGGAAACACTCCGGCGCCTTGATATCTTCGAGGTTGATGCCGCCAAATGTCGGCTCAAGCGCTTTCACGATCTTGATGATCTCTTCCGGATCGTGCGTGTCGAGTTCGATGTCGAACACATCGATGTCGGCGAATCTCTTGAACAAAACTCCCTTGCCTTCCATGACCGGCTTGCCCGCGGCCGGACCGATATCGCCAAGGCCGAGCACAGCGGTTCCATTCGATATAACGGCGACAAGATTTCCTTTTGCAGTATACTTGTACACGTCGGCGGGGTTCGCCGCGATTTCACGGCACGGCTCCGCAACACCCGGCGTGTAGGCAAGCGAGAGATCGCGCTGCGTTGCACACGGCTTCGTTAACGCGACCTCAATCTTCCCTTTGCGCCCTAGGCTGTGATAGTCCAGCGCGTCTTGTTTACGTATCATTGACATACTTAGTCTCCTTATGAAAGTCCTTGCGGAACCAACGTAACACTCTTTTTTGTGGAATGAAACATCCGGAAGAGGGGTAGCGGCTGGCCCCGGGATTGTACGGTTAGGTCAAACACACACTCATTCAACGGAGAAAAGGTCAAACGATGTGCCATGGAAAACCACTGAATAGCACGGGTTTTGAGCAATTACGGGCCTTCTTTCCCAGATTTGGAAGGCTTTGTTCTTAAAGTTACGAAAGACTCTGTCTGATTTGATGTTGTTCTTTTTCTCATCATACACGAAGTTGACTGCCGCACCGCACTTTTCACTTCGGTCCTCATCGGGGAAAGTTGCAGATCAAAACATTGATACGCTCAATCGCTAAGCGGTGAGACGAACATTCGATTGTCGTATTGAAAACAAATCACTGAGCCACGAGATGTGAAAATGAACACAGCGGTCAAATTGATTTTCCTTCGTGTTTTGGTTAGAATAGATGGAGTTAAATTTATGTTCTCTCAATGTCATTCCCGGAATTGTCCGTTATTCCATTGTCATCAAACGTAGACCAATCTTCCGTTGCAAAGCAGTACAGTCGCACGAAGCTGCTTCTCGGCATTGCGTCGTCTTTGTCGTCGTTTGTGATCGTGCTGGTGATTCTAGCATCCGGTGTTTCCCGCGAAGCAAGTGATTGGGCGTCTTCGGTGAGCGCGAATGATAATGTTGCGCTGCTTCTCTTCCTCCTTGCCATTGTTGTTATCGAATCGATAGTGACTTTACCGCTTGGCTTCTATTCAGGTTACGTCATAGAGCGCAAATACAATCTCTCCAACCAGACACCCGGCAAATGGGGATGGGAGAAACTCAAAGGGCTGCTGGTGGGAGGTCCGCTGGTGGCAATTCTTGCGCTTGTGCTCTGGTACTGCCTGAAAGCCTATGGCAATGCGTGGTGGCTGCCGGTCAGCATTGTGCTGACCTTCTTCTCGATTGTCCTCGCGCGGATCGCCCCAACGTTCATTATGCCCCTCTTCTATACATTCACGCCACTACAAGAGGGTTCGCTCAAAGACCGCATCACCGCGCTTTGCAGCGCCGCCGGTGTACACATCAAAGGGATCTTCTCATTTAACATGAGTAAGAACACGAAAAAGGCAAACGCGGGTTTCACGGGCATCGGCAGATCGAAGCGCATCATTCTCGGGGATACGTTGATGAACGAGTTTACCGAAGAGGAAATCGAAACGGTGTTTGCGCACGAGCTTGGTCATTACAAGTACGGTCATCTGGTGGTCGGTATTGTTGTGGGGACCGTGTCGACGTTTGTTGGTTTGTATGTTGCGTCTCAACTCTACGCGCAGTCACTCTCCTGGTTCGGGTTTGTGTCGATCACGGATATGGCTGCGCTGCCGCTGCTAGGCTTGTGGCTGTCGGTCTTCGGGCTGGTGACCGCGCCGCTGGGCAACGTACTCTCGCGCAAGCATGAACGCGAAGCCGATACCTATGCGGTGGTGACGACGAAGAACACGCGCGCGTTCGTATCCGCCCTGCGGAAACTTGCCGGGACAAATCTTGCGGATACCGAACCGCACCCGTTGGTGGAATTTTTCTTCTACAGTCACCCGTCAATCGGCCGGCGCATCGCACTCATTGAATCGCTGGCTGATCAATGAAGAAGCTTGTCGGGCTGCTGCGGTTCTTTGGCCTGTTCATGAACTCGATGTTCTACGCGAGCATGATTCTGGTGACGCTCATCTTCACGCGCAGTTCACGTGTGTTTCACGCCTATTGCCGTTCGTGGGCGCGGGTTTCGCTCGCGATCTGTGGAGTAAAGATCCGGGTGGAGGGAATTGAGAATATTCGGAATGGCAAAGGCTTCGTCTACGTTTCCAATCACGCCGGCTTGTTCGATATTCCGACGGTGATCGCCGGTATTCCCGATCAGATCAGAATTGTCTACAAACGGGAGCTGCATTGGATTCCGATTTTCGGGTGGGGATTGAAGTTCGGCAGCTACATAGCAGTTGACCGCGGGAGAAGTGTCCAGGCGCAACAAAGTTTGCAGAAGGCAATCGCAAGAATCCGCAGCGGCGAGTCGGTGCTGTTGTTTGCCGAGGGAACACGAACACTCGACGGGAAGTTGCAGCCATTCAAGCGGGGAGCGTTTCACATTGCCGTCAAATCCGGTGTTCCGGTCGTACCGCTCACCATCAATGGCAGCTTCAAGATTCTCCCCAAACACTCATTCAGTATCAATCCCGGTGAGGTGAGTCTCGTTCTCGGAACGCCGATTCACCTTGCTGGGATTCAAGGCAAAGAGGCAGAGCTTAAACTTATGGAGGAAGTTCATGGAGCAATTGAAAAACACTACATCAATCAGTAAGTTGGCCGCGGCTGTTCTTGCCGTGACGTTTCTTGTTGCTTCATGCAAGATGGATGTGATTGATCAGAATTCGCAGCGCACAAGACTTGGTGACATACAGATCGCAATTGCTGGCACAGACGTAGCGAGTAATGATATTGAAGTTCGGGGAAGAATCATCGAGTCCGACCCGAATAGAGATTCGATATACACCAATCCTAGGCTCAGCGGCACGTACAAGCACTACATCGTTCTTGACGATTCAACTCGTCGGGACACGGTATACTACACACTCCCCGTTCCTGCGAAAATCAAATCTGATACGGTCGAGTTTGTTCTGATCTACAAGAAGATGCAGAATCGCGTGGCGTTGCTTCTCAAAACCAAAAGCGATAGTTTGGTTTGTCTGATGGGAACGCTTTTGCCGCAGGAACTTGCATGGCTGCCGACGAAAGCGGGACACCAGAATATCAGAGTGCTTTCGGGGAATGAAGCTGTGGCAACTCGCATCACGGACTGCGGGCGGGAAGGGGATTTCAATGCGTTCTTCCACATCAGCGAGAGTTCGGCAAATGTGAAGCCGGCGCAAACCGGTGTTCTCCTCGTTGATGAGCGCGCATATCTTGTTGCCAACATCGCCAACACGTCTCTCATCAAGAACACAAACTCCTGCCCCGAAACAGTGGGCGAGTTTGTGTATGTCATCATGCAGCAATAGAATTTGCAATTTCCATGTCAGTCACGATCAAATACGTTGAGCAAGTGTCATAGCTGGCGAAGCTCTCGTTTTCCGAGGAAGAGAAGGCAAGGCTTACATCGGAATTGAACGAGATTCTGAACTACATGGAACAGCTGAACACACTCGACACCACCAACGTCGCTCCGCTCGCGCACGTCATTGAGCTGGGCAATGTCTTTCGCGACGACGAAGTCCGTCCCGGCATTGCACGCGACGAGGCGCTCAAGAATGCGCCGTCGAAGACGGAAGAGTTCTTCAAGGTTCCGAAAGTCATTGGAGATCGATGAGCGTCGTCGCGATCATTCCCGCTCGCTATCACTCGCAGCGACTGCCGGCCAAGCCGCTTGCCGATATCGGCGGCAGGCCGATGATCCAGCATGTGTATGAGCGTGCTGCGCGGGCAAAGACGATCGACCGGGTGATCGTGGCAACCGATGATGAGAGAATTGTCGCAGCGGTGCAGCGATTCGGCGGGCACGCTGTAATGACTCCCGCGACGCTGCAAAGCGGGACAGACCGAATCGCTTGTGTGGCGAAGGATATAACGGATGCGGAGATGGTGGTGAACGTTCAGGGCGATGAGCCGCTGATTTCACCTGAAATGATCGACGAAGCCGTGGATGTTGTTGCCGGCAGCGATGCCGTGATGGGGACGCTCGTCCAGAAGATTGAAGTTGAAAGCGAACTCTTCAATCCCAGCATTGTGAAAGTGGTTCTGAGACACGATGGCACATGTCTCTATTTCTCCCGATCGCCGATTCCGTTTGGACGAGACACGGTGCAGAGCGCATGGCTGGAATCCTCCACCTACTATAAGCACGTCGGCATCTATGTGTACCGACGCGAGTTTTTGCTGCGGTACATTACACTTGCACAAACACCACTCGAGATTGCGGAGAAGCTGGAACAACTCAGGGTGTTGGAGCACGGGTACACGATCAAGGCGGCACTGACGAAGCACGAAAGCATACCGGTGGATACTCCGGACGATCTCCAAAGAGTAAGAAACATGTTTTCCAACGTACATGAGTGATCGCGGCAAAAGTACCTGGGGTGAAATCCGGACGACATTCGTTCGTGGATTCGTCGTCATCATCCCCCTTGCTCTCACCTATTGGTTCTTCAGTTCGCTCCTGAATGCTGTCGATGGAATTCTCTCCCCTCTGCTTGAACGGTTGATCGGGCGTCCGGTTCCCGGGCTCGGCTTCATTTCCATGATGGCGTTGATTCTCGTGATTGGCCTGGTGTCGCGCAACTGGGTCGGGCACGTGATGGTCAGCTGGTTCGAGAATCTCCTGAAGTCGATTCC
>CAYJNF010000313.1:2057-5022 GCA_964370915.1 uncultured Chitinophagales bacterium | reverse complement strand
CATACAGTTCGCGTTCGATTTCCAGGCCAATGAGCAGGAAGAAAACGGCCATCAAACCATCATTGACCCAGTGGGCAAGATCGTGACGCAGGTGAAGGATACCCAGGTCGAAACCGATGTCGATGTGCCAAAAACCGAGGAACTGAGCACCGAAGGGTGAGTTTGCCGCCAGCATCGCAATGACTGCGCTGCAAAGCAGGACAATGCCTGATGCCCGTTCGCTCTCGAAAAATTCCGAGAAGAGTTTTGTCACCATATATTTCATGTGTTACCTCCATAAAAAATCCCGTATCGATACTGCTAATTCAACTCTCCTGTGGCCACTGAACGGGTGCGGCCAATAGACTCAGGGTCAAGCCGCTCGCCGAAGTATTTGCGGACGATGCGGTAATAAAACCATTTCTTGGTCGAGCGCAAGTCTGCAGACAGACATTCATCGGGCCTGCTTCCTTCTGATCACTTTCGCTTGGCCCAGTTGAAGAAATGACGGTAGCGTTGGGATCCTTTCGCATGGTTGGGAAAGACACCCTGGTTCGAGGCGCGCACTTCCTCCACGGAATAGAAAATCTTTGGGTTGACGGCGCGGATGATCTGAACGACCTGTTCCAAATCCCGCCGCTGGATGATGACGAACAGGACTTTGACCTCGGCTTCGGCCCCGTGGCCTTGGAGCACAGTCACGCCAAATCCCGCGCCTGCCAGCCGTTTCGAGAGTTCATCCCCCTCCCTGACGGCGAAGATGCGCAGGGTCAGCATGCCCAGCGCCAGCTTTTCCTCCAGCCACATGCCAACGTAGTTTCCGACCGCGAAGCCTGCCGCGTAGGCCAGGTATCCGCTGATGTTGGTCAGGTTGCGCACCAATTGGCTGATGGCCACCACCCAGATAAAGACCTCGAAGAAACCCAGAATGGGCGCCAGATATTTGCGTCCGCGTGAGAGCGAGATGATGCGCAGCGTGCCGAGGCTCACATCCATCACGCGGGCAGTGAAGATGAAGAGCGGCAGGTCATAGGGAGAGGACTGGAAGAGTTGAGCGAGGATGTCCATGTTTTTAGCGGGTGAAATAGGGAAACGCAAAAATATACAGGATGGTGGTCACGGTCAAGGTGGCCAGCATAACGGGCAGGCCGCGTTTGTTCCACATGGCGGAGGTGATGGGAGAGCGCGTCCGCTCGGAGAGGGAGGCCACCACCACGTTAGCGGTCGAGCCGATGATCGTCCCGTTTCCGCCCAAGCCTGCGCCAAAGGCCAACGCCCACCACAGCGGCGCGACGTTGATGCCTGAGCCTTCCAGTCCCTGGATGACGGGGATGAGCGCGATGGTGATCGGAATGTTATCCACCACGGCGGAGAGTCCCGCCACCAGCCAGAGCAGGACCACTCCCAGCAGCACAGGATTGGCGCTGCTGATACGGGCGATCAAGCCCGCCAGCTGCCCCAGGATGCCCGCGTGTTCCAATCCGCCAACGAGCACGAAGAGCGCGATGAAGAAGGCCAGCACGCTCCACTCGATTTTTTCCAGAATTTTGCGGATGTCGGGCCGCGTCCAGATCAGGGCAGCAACGGCGGCGCTCAACGCAATCACAGCGGGACTGACGCCCAGTTTTGTCTCGAAGAAGAAAAGAAATATCGCCCCGCCCAGCACGATCAGGATGCGGCGGGCGGTCGGCCAGTCATCCAACGCGTCAGCGGGATTGAGATGCAGGACGGCATCCGCGTTTTCGGGGATGATTTTCAATTCGCGCCGAAATAAATAGCGCAGCAGGATCAGCGCCGTGATCCATGCGACGGCCACGATGGGCAGGGCATAGACCAGAAAATCATTGAAGCTCAAGCCTGCCGCAGAGGCAATCAACACATTGGGCGGATCGCCGATCAGCGTGGCAATGCCGCCTGTGTCCGAAAGGAGCGCCTCTGCCATGAGCAGGGGCGCGGGATTCATTCCGAGAATCTCGCTGATGAGAATGGTAACAGGCGCAATCAGGATCACGGTGGTGACATTGTCCAGGAACATCGAAAGCAACGTGGTCACCGAGCCGAGCAGAATCAGCAGGCGCACAGGCCTGCCCTTCGAGATACGCGCGGCCTTGACCGCCAGGTATTGGAAGAAGCCAGTCGGTTCGAGCAGGGCCACCAGGATCATCATGCCAAGCAGCAACCCAATGGTCTGAATATCCACCGTTTCGATGGCCTGCTCCTCGGTGTAAAAGTCCAGGATCATGCCGCTGACGAGCATGATCGCCGCGCCTGCCATGGCCGCAATGGTGCGATTCATTTTTTCGGTAAAGATCACGTACAGGGTGCCCCCAAAGATCAGGAGTGCGACCACGCCCGCGATCATGCGCCACCGCCCTGCGAAATATTCCAACCCTTAAGGAAAGCCGTGCCAACGTCCACGCGCGAAGCGATGCCGACCAGCTTCCCGTTCGCGTCGACGACGGGCAGGTCGTGCAGGTCGTGTTTGTGGAGCAGGGCCGAGGCGCGCAGCAGACCGCTGGTAGCCTCCACAGATTCAGGCGGCTTCATGTGAATTTCCACCTTTTGCGCCAGCAGTTCGGGGCTGGGCTGGCGATCCTCGGCGGCGCCAAAATCCATCACGAAGTCGAAGTCTTCGATGAATTTCACGAAGTCGGGCATGACCAGGGTCAACAGGTCGCGCAGTTGAAGCAGCCCGACCAGCGCACCCTTTTCGTCCACGACAGGCAGGGTGCCGATGTGACGTTCTGCGAATAATTTGGCGGCTTCCCCCAGCGTATTGCTCTTTTGGATGGAGAAAATATTGCGTTTCATGCAGTCTGAGATGCGCATGGGAACTCCTTTGGTGATGAGCCGAAAATCGGAGTGCGGACTTTAGTCTGCTTTGGAATTGCGGACTGAAGTCCACACTCCGACAAATTTCGTTAGCTTAGCCAGTAGAGGACGATCATTGAGCCGAGATACATGCCCGCCAGCGCCAGGCCATCCC
>CAYJNF010000313.1:0-2047 GCA_964370915.1 uncultured Chitinophagales bacterium | reverse complement strand
CCCTGCTCATCCACGACAGGCAGTGTGCCGATGTGACGTTACGCAAAGATCCTGACGGCTTCCCCAAGCGTATTGTTTTTGTTGATGGAAAAAATTTCATGCTTCATACATTCTGATATTTTCATGGGGTTCCCTTCAACTTATCCAGTAGAGCACGATCATCGAGCCGAGGTACATGCCCGCCAGCGCCAGGCCGTCCCAGGAGAAGCGATAGGGCAGGCGCGGCGAGGCGCGGTACATCAGGCTGATGATGACCACGCCCGTCATCATCATGGTCATAACGGCGGCGAAAGCGTTGCCATTATTCAACGAAGCCCAAAAATTGGCCCGTCCATCGGCGATGTCATAAATGGCGAACAGCATGATGTTGAACAGGTTGCTGCCCAGCACATTGCCAATGGCCATGTCGATGGCTCCCATGCGGATGGCGGCCAGGCTGGCGGCGATCTCGGGCAGGGAGGTGGTGGTCGCCAGGAACAGGTTGCCGACGAAGCTGCGCGAGAGGCCTGTCGTGACCGAGAGGCGTTCCCCAATGCTGGAAAGCCAGATACCCAGGGCCACCACGGCAAGCGCATTCAGGATGAAGATCGTATACGCCCTGCGGGCTGTGATCTGCTCGTAATGCTGCTCTTTCGCTTCCTGCTCCAACACTTCATTCAGGCGATCTTGTTCCAAGCGGGCGATCATCCTGCCGCCCAGCGCATATAACACGATGATGGCAAGACTCAGGAAGCTGACGCCCAGCAGCCCGAAGCCATTCAGGCCCGCGCCAATCTCCACGCCCATTGCGACCATGCCCAACAGCAGGATGCCCAATCCACCCGAGAGGATGTGCACATCCTGGGCCTTGGCCAGCACGCGCCCGGGCTGGTAGGCCAGATCCATCATGGCGATCAGGGCCAGGTTGAACAGGCAGCTTCCCAACACGGCGCCTGCCGCCAGGTTGGGCGCATCCAGCCAAACGACTGCCGAAACGCCCGAGGACAACTCGGGCAGGGAGGTGACACCCGCAATCAGGATGGCGCCAATCCAGGCCCTCCCCATGCCTGTCTTTTCGGCGATCACATCACCGTATTTCGAGAGAATACTGGCGGCCCAAATCAGGAACGCGCCGCAGACGATCAATTCGACCCAGATCATTTCTTTCCTCCAGAGGAAGCACGGATCAATAAATTCGGTTTGATGGTGATGACGCGTTCCCTGATCTCCTCATGCGCGATGGCTTGCAGCAGCAGTCTGGTCAGGGAGCGCGCAATGGTATATACGGGCTGGTCAAGCGTGGTCAGGGGCGGCTGGGTGTGCGCCGAGTCGGCGACGCCGTCGAAGCCTGCAATGGCGATGTCGCGCCCGACCACGTAGCCCTGGTCGTGCGCGGCGTGCATGACACCGATGGCCGTCAGGTCGTTGACGCACACCACCGCACTGGGCGGCTGCTCACTGGTGAGCAGCCTGAGCATGGCCTGGTAACCGCCTTCAGGCGTCAGGTCGCCTGTGGTGATCAGGCTGGGCCGCGGCTGGATGTGGAGCGAGGCCAGCGACTTCTGGAAGGCCTGCAAACGATCATACTGGAGCTTGAGGCGGGCGTCCGCGCCGACGAAGGCAATGTGGCTGTGGCCCTGGGCCGCCAAATGCCCGAGCAATTCCAGGTAGCCGTCCTCGATATCCGTCTCCACGCCCAGGAAATCCGCAGCCTGGTCGAGCGAGCGTTCCAGGCAGGCAAACGGGATTTTATTCTCCCGTAAAAAATCCACGCGACAGTCGCTCAAGCGTGTACGGTTGAGGATCACCCCATCCACTTTTTCGCCCTGCACCCAGCGACGGTAGAGGGCCTGCTCTTCTGTCGAGTTGGGCGGGGCGGTGGAGACCAGCAGATCATAATTCGAGGTGGCGGCTTCGTCTCCCAGGCCCGCGATGAACTCCGCGAAGAAAGGATCGGCAAACTGCGGCTTCTCGGCGGGGACGATGTAACCGATGGTGTCGGTCCGCCGTCGGCGCAATTGACGGGCGGCGCGGTTGGGCACGTAGCCCATCTCCCGCGCGGCCTCGA
>CAYJNF010000312.1:2174-5029 GCA_964370915.1 uncultured Chitinophagales bacterium | reverse complement strand
CATCGTTGTGTTACTCGCGGCTACGTTCAGCGCAGTAGATGTTTTCGGACAGACGGAAGAACAAATGGAGAAGAACTCGCTTACGAAGAATTGTTGGGCACTTCAGTTTGGTATAGGAAACGACTTCAAGTTGAGTTCTTTCCAGGGGGCGATAGTTTCGGTCAAACGTCAATTCGAAGGAGGCTATGCACTCCGCTTCGGTCTATCTGGTTCTTTCGAGTCCACGCGGGATGAGTACGCACAGTTTGACAGCATGGGGCCGCTGCCCGGTGCAATGAGCCATTCCTCCAATTCGCAGCACGTCTCAATTGTAGCACAGTATCTCAGCTACTCGAATCGTGATGGAGATTTTAACTTCTTCTGGGGTGCAGGGCCCAAGGTGTCTTTCAGCAGATACAAATCCGACTGGGAAACAACCACACGAACAGAATGGGGGGTGGAGGTACATCTGTGATAGGTGTTGAATGGTTCGCAGCAGCGTCTTTTTCAATACACGCCGAATATGGCGCATCCTTGACGTATACGACGAGCAAACGTACAACCGAATTTGACAACGGCTCCAACGATTTCTACGGACGCTCTGAATCGAAATCGAGTACATGGAGATTCGCAGGTGACTCTGTCGTTGTCGGAGTGAGTGTGTATCTGTAATTGTCGGCGCTGAAGATTCAAACACATGCTTAATAGTCAATAGTCAATAGTCAATGTTCAACTTTCAATTGTCAATAGAGAACTCATGACACACGAATTACTTATCGCAGGCTTTGGAGGGCAGGGCGTTCTTTCGATGGGAATGACGCTCGGCTACTCCGCCATGATCGAGAACAAAGAAGTCAGCTGGATGCCATCATACGGACCGGAAATGCGTGGCGGCACGGCCAATTGCATCGTGATTGTGTCGGACAAGAAGATCAGCTCACCGATCCTCACAACGTTCGATACCGTTATCGCGCTCAACCAACCGTCGCTCGACAAGTTCGAGAAAGCGGTGAAGCCCGACGGTCTGCTCATCTACGAAGCGACCAACATCATCAATCCGCCGACACGCACCGACATCGAAGTGCTGCCGATTGCCGCAAGCGAAGAAGCGTCGAAGATGAAGAATCTGAAAATCATGAATATGATTGTGCTGGGTGCGTTCCTGGCAAAAGCCGACGTCGTCACCATCGAGTCGGTGATGACGGCATTGAAGAAGGTGTTGCCCGACCGGTATCATCATTTGCTGCCGCTGAACGAGCAGGCGCTCACGAGAGGGCGCGAGCTGGTGTCGGTGGCGGTGCCGGCATAGTAACGAATCCCGAATGGCGATTTCGAATGTGGCTTCATGAATCCGCAATTCGAAATCCGGAATATCAAGTAAGGAGTAATCATGAAACTTACAATCAGTCCCACCTGCGTTCATTCGTGCAAAGGTCTCTGCAACGCACTAGAGATCGCTGAACATCGTGAGAAAGAGGCAATCAAGGAATATAACCGGTTTGCCGAGCGTTGCGATTATCCCGATGTTCGCGTGCTGCTGCAGGACATCATCAAGGATCGTGAACACTCGTTGAAGTTGCTGCAGGAAAAGCGCGCGATGCTTGTGGCAAAGTTTGATACGCTGGACAATATTGCCGACAGCTTTGCATAGGTGAGTGGCGCCCGCGTGACAATTGTCGCGGCTGGATGCGTACCTGTCATTGGAGGAGATGATTATGACTCATGAACGACATGATGATGTAAACTGGAACGATGTAACGCTGGAGGAGATTTTTGAATTTGCCATCGCTGACGAAGAATACGCGCGTGATTACTACCTGCACGCGGCAAAGCTCGCCGGCAGTTTTCACACACGGCGCGTGCTGATGCAACTTTCCGAAATGGAGCAGGGGCATGCCGACACGCTCCGGAAGGAACTGGAAGAGCTGCGCATCGAGCGACAGGAAGAGGCGGGCATGGCAGACTGAGCGTATGACCGAAGCCTGAGGGCTTCGGCATCGCACGCGAGCGGACACTCCTCAATCTGCCCGTGTGAAGCGTACGAGGAAGGCGCTTTCGGAAGGAGACTTCTATGACAATCACTCTGCACCAGGTGCTGCGACTTCTGGTTCTCACGATCTCAGGAATGGTAGCCAGTGTCGTGGTTGGCTTGCTCGTGTACGGGGGAAGCGTATTTCAGCCGCAATCTGTTTCGTTTGCGTTTGTGTCCTTTGGTTTAAGCGGCGCGTTCATTTTTGCATTCTATCATGTGCGCGGGTTGAGCGAGACGATCACAGCCGCGGTCGCTGTCAGCACAATCCAGTTTATCATCGGCACGAGCTGGTTCCCGATTCTCAACGCGCTGCTCTGGTCGTTCGGCGTCAATCTGCCGATGGTCGGGCTGGCGTTCATCTTTGAAAAACGTCTTGCACACTTTAAGCAGGCAAAGTTCATTGTTGTGGGACTTGTGTACGGGGCGATGTTTGTGCTGCTGACTCTGCTTGTCGCAGTGTTGTCGGGAGTTGATATGCTGCCTGCGCGATTGTTCCGCGATAATTTTCTCGATGGACTGTTCATCGGGTTGGGATTGGGCATCGGAATTGAAGTCGGCGAAGCGTTTTTGCACTCGGTGGAGATTCATCGCGGTGCGAAAGCGAAGCACGCGTGAGAGATAAAGGCAAGGGGGTTTAAACAACAGGGCGACCGCGTTTGATACGAGGTGGACCGTTCCGCTTCGCGCCATACACTTCAGTCCTGACGAGGAACACCAACCGGTGGCCCAAAACAACTTATTACAAAACCACCCCGGTCTGATAAATCAGAATTCGGACTTGAGGCCGTTGGTTGCGAAGCAAAATTCAAAACACGTAAGGAATATTGAATGAGCAAATACAAAA
>CAYJNF010000312.1:0-2164 GCA_964370915.1 uncultured Chitinophagales bacterium | reverse complement strand
GTATGAAGCAAGATTTGACGGAACCAATCTCGCAAGTGGCGTTTACTACTACCAGCTAACGGCTGGAAATTTTGTAGAGAACAAAAAAATGCTTCTGATTCGATAGTATCAAACACATGGTCGCTGAGATCGCGCAGAATCTCTTTTGCGCGGTTTCAGAACCACGTCTCTCGCGGAGACGACATCATTGAAATGAACAAGTGAAGGAACAACATGAGCAAATACAAAATCGCCTGGCTTCCCGGTGATGGAATCGGAAACGATGTCATGGATGCGACCAAGATTGTGTTGGATGCGGTGAAGCTCGATGCGGAATACATTCACGGGGACATCGGGTGGGAATTCTGGTGCAAGGAAGGGGACGCGTTTCCGCAGCGCACAGTGGATCTGCTGAAGCGCGTGGACGCGGCAATGTTCGGCGCGATCACGTCGAAGCCGGTGAAGGCTGCCGAAGCGGAGCTTGTTCCTGAGCTGAAGGGGAAGGGTCTCGTCTATCGCTCACCGATTGTCCGCATGCGGCAGTTGTTTGATCTGTACACATGCTTGCGTCCGTGCAAGGCGTATGCGGGCAATCCTCTCAATCTCAAAGAAGGAATTGATATTGTGGTGTTCCGCGAGAACACCGAAGACTTGTACGCCGGCGTCGAGTTCAATCCTGTGCCGCAGGAGTTGGCCGACGTGTTGACGAAGATCTCCAAACCATTTGCGCCGTTCAGCGATCTGCCCCTGAACCAATTTGCAATCTCCTGCAAGGTGAACACACAAAAAGGCTCAGAGCGGATCGTGCGAGCGGCGTTTGATTTTGCACGAAAGAACAACCGCAAGAAGGTCACGGTCGTTCACAAGGCGAACGTCGTGCGTGCCACCGACGGTCTTTTCTTCGAAGAAGCGAAAAAGGTCGCAAAGGAATTCCCGGAAATCCAAATGGACGATGCGAACGTCGATGCCATCTGCATGTGGCTGCTGAAGAATCCGTACAACTACGACGTGCTTGTCGCGCCGAACCTCTATGGCGACATCATCAGTGATCTCGCTGCGCAGATGGTCGGCGGGTTGGGATTTGGATGTTCGGGCAACATCGGCGAGAAGCTCGCGGTGTTCGAGCCGTCGCATGGTTCCGCGCCGAAGTACGCAGGTCAGTACAAAGTCAACCCGATTGCGACGATCCTTGCCGCGAAGATGATGCTGGATTGGCTCGGTGAGACGGAGAAAGCGACTCGCATTGAACGCGCGACAGCGTCCGTGATCAAAGATGGGCGAGTGCGCACGTACGATATGGGCGGAACAAGCTCAACGCTCGATATGGCGCGGGCCAATGCACAACACTTGCCGGACTGAAAAGCTGAACCGCCAAGACGCCGTGCGAGGATAATGTTCGAACCGCCAGGACGCTAAGGGACATGACTAAACCAAGTGAGGAATTGGATAAACCGCAGAATGTGAACCGCGATGACGCGATGGACGCGATAAAGCGTAAGACAGGAGGTTCATTGCAATGAAATCACAAATGAACAAGAAGGTGGTTGCCATGAGTAACACACCCCTCATGCAGCCATCGGAAGAAGTTGAGCGGCTCGCACATGAGGTTGTCGGTGCAGCACTGTGGTTCTTTCCAAACAACAAAACCCATAGCGTTCATCGCGTCATTGCGGTTCATGTTTGAGCAAGGGCCATGGAAGACATCATCATTCAAGTCGGCTCGTTTGTCCGCGCCGACACGGTACTGCACCGTAGAAGTAGAATGTGAACCGCGAGGACGCGATGGACGCGATAAGGCGTAAGACAGCCGGTTCATCCAGTGAAATCACAAATGAACAAGAATGTGGTGTGCTGTGGTACTTGAAAGCGACAGGCCGTGCTCTTGGCGTGGTTTTGAAGGGTGGAATCAAGTGAGTGATTCTTTCCAAACAACAAAATCCATAGTGTTCATCGCGTCATGGCGGTAAAGAAGAACTAAGAGGAGAAGATTTTCATGAAGGATGAAGCCCTTCGCCCCAATCGCTCAGGGTTGGAAATCCATGAAGTCGGCATGCGCGATGGCTTGCAGATGGAAAAGCAGGTCGTCCCGCTGGAAAAGAAGATCGAGTGGATCAATCAACTGATTGACTCAGGCGTTGACATCATTCAAGTCGGCTCGTTTGTCCGCGCAGACAAAGTTCCGCAG
>CAYJNF010000311.1:0-5040 GCA_964370915.1 uncultured Chitinophagales bacterium | reverse complement strand
CCTTCACATTGTCCTCGAGCCGGGTCAATGTCTCGTCTTTGAGTACTGAGAGCGAGACGGATGCGAAACTTGAATGTGCTGATCTTCCTTGCTGTTGTTCTTATGGTGAACGGATTCGGGTGCAAGCCAAAAGATGAACCGAACCGTATTGTCATCTGGCATCAAATGCGGCCGGCGGACGAGGACATGATGGAACAACAGATCAAGCAGTTTACAGATTCGCATCCACGTATTTCAGTTGAATTGATTTTTAAAGAAACCGAGGAACTCCGGTCAGGCTTCATTGTCGCGGCGATTGCAGGACAGGGACCAGATCTTGTGTACGGTCCCGCCGACCAGGTCGGTCCGTTTGAAGTCATGAGCATCATCAAGCCGCTCGAAGGTTTGTTTGAGAAAGAGTTCCTCGATTCATTCATTCCTCAGGCAATCAATTTCTACCGCGGGCATCTTTACCAACTTCCCGATAAGCTTGGCAATCATCTCACACTGATTTACAACAAAGACTTTATACCGGCGCCCCCACAGACCGATCTTGAACTGATTGAGATGGGGCGTAAGCTGACGAAAGATGTGGACGGTGACGGACGTGCTGATCAATACGGGCTTACCTGGAACTACACAGAGCCGTATTTCTTCGTTCCGTTCATGACCGGCTTTGGCGGCTGGGTGATGACTGACGATGGCGTTCCGACAATTGATTCAAAGGGAACGATTGACGGTCTGAAGTTCATCCGTGACTTGCGTGACAAGTACAAGATTATTCCGAATGAATCCGACTACAACATTGCCGACGCACTCTTCAAGGATGGCAAGAGTGCGATGATCATCAACGGCGATTGGTCATGGGCCGCGTACACCAAGGCCGGAATCAACTATGGTGTCGCGCCGCTCCCGAAGATTGTCAGCACCGGATTGTACTGCGCGCCGATGGTTTCGCCGCGTGGTTTCTGTCTGAACATCAAAGTCAGTCCGGAGAAAGAGAAGATTGTTGTTGAGTTGCTGAAGTGGCTGATGGAACCGGCAAATCAGATCGCTGCGGCGAAGCAGTTGTATTCCATGCCAACTCGCAAGGAGGCAGTACAATCCGAGTTTGTGCAATCAGATGAGATACTCCGGAACTCGGCACTGCAGATTCTCCGCGGCCGTTTGTTGCCCATGGTGCCGGAACTTCGCGCCATCTGGGACGCGATGCGGCCAAGTTATCAGGCTGTGCTCGGCGGCGCGAAAACGCCGGAACAGGCGGCACGAGACATGCAAGATCTCGCGCTGCGAAAAATCAAAGAGATGAACGAGTAACCAATCACACACCTATGAAAAAACCACGACTTAGTTTCTGGCAAATCTGGAACATGAGCTTCGGGTTCCTTGGCATTCAGTTCGGCTGGGGTCTGCAGATGGCAAACATGAGCTCCATCTACGAGTACCTTGGCGCAAGCGCCGATCAAATCCCGATGCTCTGGCTCGCTGCGCCACTGACCGGGCTGATCGTTCAACCGATCATCGGCAATATGAGTGACCGCACGTGGGGAAGGTTGGGGCGACGACGTCCGTACTTCCTGGTCGGCGCGATTCTCAGTTCCATTGCTCTCGTATTCATGCCAAACTCATCCACCCTCTGGATGGCTGCCGGCTTGCTGTGGATACTCGATGCGTCGATCAACATCAGCATGGAGCCGTTCCGCGCATTCGTTGCAGACATGTTGCCCGAAGAACAGCGCACGGAAGGTTTCGCAATGCAGTCGCTGTTTATCGGATTGGGCGCCGTAGTTGCGTCCGCGCTTCCGTTTCTGATGACGAATGTGTTTGGCGTGGAAAGTTCGGGCGGGAGTGGAACGATTCCCCTGAACGTAAAACTCTCGTTCTACATCGGCGCTGTCGCATTCTTCGGAGCCGTGTTGCTCACTATCCTGACAACAAAAGAGTATCCACCGGACGACCTCGAAACATTTCACCGCGAGAAACAGGCAAAGAGGGGACTGGCCGCAAGCGCATCGGAAATCTTTCAGTCGATTCGTGAAATGCCTGTAACGATGCGTCAGCTCTCGCTTGTCCAGATCGCAACATGGTTGGGATTGTTCTGTATGTGGCTCTACTTTCCGGTTGCGGTTGCGCGCAATGTGTTTGGCGCTCCGGACGAAACGTCGCCGCTGTACCGCGAAGGTGTTGAGTGGGCGGGCGTCTGCTTTGCCGCCTATTCGGCGGTGTGTTTTGGCTTTTCATTCATGCTTCCAAAACTCGCCGGTGCCATCGGGCGGAAGCACACTCATTCGTTGTGTCTGCTTGCTGGCGGAATTGGCTTGCTCGCTGTCGCGGTCATCCACGACAAATATCTGTTGTTGCTTTCCATGGTTGGTGTCGGAATTGCCTGGGCAAGTACGTTGTCGATGCCGTATGCAATTCTGTCCAGTGCAATTCCTCCCAAGAAGACGGGCGTGTACATGGGCATCTTCAACTTTTTCATCGTGCTTCCTGAGATCGCAGCGTCACTGGGTTTCGGCTGGGTGATGTCGAATCTGTTGGATAACAACCGGCTTGCGGCAGTGATCGCTGGCGGAGTGTTTATGTTGCTTGCCGCCGTGTTAGCGCAGCGTGTCAAGGAATTACATGTTGCTGCGTGATTTGTTTATCGATCATGACCTATGCGTCAACTTGCAAAAACAGAGTTCCTGAAAAGCACAATATTCCTGGCGTTGACATGTGTGATGGTGCTCGCGTGCAAGAACGATGATCTGACTGGTCAGAAGCCGCTCTCGACCGTCGAGGATCGAACCAACGGAGAAGTAGCGCTGACGATTGAACAGGTTGTCATGGTGCAGAACGCGATCGGTCCCGTGATTGTTGATTGGGGCGGCGATTCGACGAAAGTGAGTTGGTTCTTCAATAAGCAAGTCAGTGTCTACGATGACGATACGCGTGAAGCGAGAGCGCAACTCAGTTCTATTCAACTGACAAAACGATTGCATGGAGACACCGTGAACTTTGCCAGTGTGTCTCCTTCGGACATGAGCCGTTTCATCTACACGGCGCTGGTTTCCCTGGGTGTGCCCTATCGAAAGAAATGTTATGTCAACGGAGTTTCTGGAAAGACAACTCTCTCGAATCTCGGTGGCGATGTCATGGTCCGGAATGTACATGGGGTCAAGATTGTCGGACTGACTGGCTCTTGCGACGTTGCATCCATTGATGGCGGCGATACAGTTGAAGTCGCAATCCCGACGGGCGGATTGTGCAAGATCGTCGCAGAGACAGGAAACATTCTTCTCAGAATCCCCTCAAGCACATCGGCGACATTGGGTGCACGGGCGATGAACGGCTCGGTTTCGTATTCCGGTTTGGTAATTAACGACCGTTTCCACCAGGGAGATTCGTTGTCCGGAAAATTGGGAGAGGGTGGGGGCGTCATCAACTTGCGAACAGGAAACGGTTCCATAGTTGTGCAGGGATTTGTCGGGAACTAGATCAGGTGTTGTTTCTCCGCTAAGAAACTATGAACAAAGTACAACATAAGTTGTTTGTTGCAGCGCTTGTCGTTCCGTCGTTCCTGATTCTGTTCGCGGTGGTATTCTATCCGTTCGTCTACAACGTTGTCATCTCCTTCTCGAACATGAACCTGCGGCACATCAGGGATTGGTCGATCATCGGTCCGCAGCAGTACGTGAAAGTATTCACCGAGCCAACCCAGCCTGATTTCTATCTTGTCTTCGCAAAGACAATCATCTGGACCGTGGTGAACCTGACATTTCACGTTGTGATCGGAGTGTTTCTGGCACTGTTGTTGAACCAAAAGGAAATCAAGGCAAAGCCTGTGTTCCGCACGCTGCTGATTCTGCCGTGGGCAATTCCGCAGTACATTGTTGCGCTGACGTGGCGCGGAATGTTCAACTACGAGTATGGATCGATCAACATCATTCTCACCAAATACATGAACCTGCCCGCGGTTGAATGGCTGAAGAGTCCCACGGAAGCATTCATCGCATGCATTCTGACGAACGTCTGGCTTGGCTTCCAGTTCATGATGGTGATTGCGCTGTGCGCGCTGCAAAGCATCCCACATGAACTGTACGAGGCCGCCGACATCGATGGCGCTTCATGGTGGCACAAACTCCGCAACATCACGATCCCGCTCATTCGTCCCGTCATGGTTCCTGCGATAACTCTTGGCGTTGTCTGGACTTTTAACAATCTGAACATTGTCTGGCTGGTGAGCAACGCCGGAGAGCCTTCGGATCAGACGCACATCCTAGTCTCGTTTGTGTACAAAGCTGCGTTCAATCTGTATCGGTACGGCTACGCGGCGGCGCTCTCAATGGTGATCTTTGCGATTCTACTGGGCTTCAGCCTTCTTTTCATGAAAACAACGAAAGCAACGGAAGCAGCATACTAACGGCGGATTGTGGGTTGATGGATGAAGAACTCTTCGATTGGTTGGTGGATTGATTAATGAACTCGAAAGCTAAACGGATTCTCCGACTAAGTGTTACGTATGCCATACTGGTACTCTTTACCGTCATCGCGTTGTACCCTGTTTTGCAAGTCGTAACGATTTCGCTTCGTCCTGCAGACCGGTTGCTTTCCACTTCACTAGAGATCATTCCGCCTAATGCAACACTGGATAACTACATTTCATTGTTTCGGGACAGGCCGTTTCTTCAATGGTTATGGAATAGTCTTTTCGTGTCGCTTGTTGTAACAATCACCGGCGTCGTGCTTGCGGCGATGACGGGTTACGCATTTTCAAGATTCCATTTTCTCGGAAAGAGATTTGGACTGCTCAGTTTGCTGACAACGCAAATGTTTCCCGCTACCATGTTGTTGCTGCCATTGTACATCATGCTGATCAAGCTTGGACTCATCAACACGTACTTTGGCGTGATCATCATCTACACTGCAACCGCACTTCCCTTTACAATCTGGACGATGAAGGGATACTATGATACGATTCCGATTACTCTCGAGGAGGCTGCCCGGATCGATGGGTGCAATCAGTTTCAGGCGTTCTACATTGTGATACTGCCACTTGCGGCACCGGCACTTGTTATT
>CAYJNF010000310.1:0-5105 GCA_964370915.1 uncultured Chitinophagales bacterium | reverse complement strand
ACGCAGGATGAGGTCGATTGTGTCAGGCGGATGATGGCTGCCGCGACGACCCGTATGGGAAAGTCGCTGGATACTACTGACATTGGACGTGTTTTGAATGACAACTACGAACACCCGCACTGGGATGACATTGCAAAGCGATGCCTGGCATGTACGAATTGCACAATGGTTTGTCCGACGTGTTTTTGTTCAACGGTGGAGGACGTCACTGACCTCAGCGGCGAGCATGCAGAACGATGGAGACGATGGGACTCGTGTTTCACAACCGACTTTACAAAAATTGCCGGAGGCAACATCCGCATGTCGACCAGGACACGGTATCGGCAGTGGATGATGCACAAGCTCGCGCACTGGCAAGAACAATTTGGTACTTCAGGATGCGTCGGGTGCGGACGATGTATTACGTGGTGCCCATCAGGCATCGACCTCACCCGCGAAGCAACACTTATTCGTAATACTGGCGTTCCATCAACAACTCTCGAAGGATAACTCCAATGGAAAAAGAAAACCTTGTTGAGATGCTCCGGCAGCACCCGTTTCTCCATGAACTCCCCGACGACCACATGCAGCTTCTGGTGGGATGTGCAATGAATGTGCGGTTCCAGGATGGTGAACGATTGATTACCGAGGGTCAGCTTGCAAACAAGTTCTATCTCATCCGGTCCGGTCGTGTTGCACTTGAGGCCGAGCTGAGCGGCCGCGGCACCATTCGGATTCAAACAGTGGGCGCTGGAGAAGTGCTGGGATGGTCGTGGCTGATCTCGCCCTTCCGATGGCATTTCAGCGGCGTTGCCGTGACAGATGTTCGCGCTATTTCGCTTGACGGCCAGTGTCTGCGTAACAAATGCGAAACAGACAAAGCATTCGGGTATGAGATGCTCAAGCGTTTCGCTGCGGTAATGGAACGACGACTCGATGCCACCCGGCTGCAGCTCTTTGACGTCTTTGGAATGACCAACATCGGAGCCGGTTCATGAGAGAAGCACAACCTGTTGTTCAAGCCGTTACCGATAATCCGATGATCCCGCATCCGGCAACGGTACGAAAGATCATCTGGGAAAATGACGATACGTTTACGCTCACGCTCGACACGAATGGTCTTGCCGACGGATTTTCCTTCTTGCCTGGACAGTTCAACATGCTCTATGTGTACGGTGTGGGTGAGGCAGCAATCTCCATCAGTTCGGATCCGACAAGGACGGCAACACTCGAGCATACCATTCATAGAGTCGGTGCGATAACGACAGCACTGTCGCAAAAGAAACGCGGAGACGTGATCGGTATTCGTGGTCCGTACGGATCAAGTTGGCCCCTCGATGTTTCTCAAGGGAAAGACATTTGCATTGTCACGGGCGGAATCGGGTTGGCTCCGTTGCGACCGGTCATCTACTCATTGCTGAAGAAACGCGAAGAGTACGGACGCATCATCATTCTGTATGGTGGGCGCAGCCCGCTCGATCTCTTGTATCGTGTGGAGCTCGAACGCTGGGAGGATGAAAAGAACGTCGAAGTTCTCGTGACCGTTGATCGCGGTGATTCATCGTGGAAGGGGCACATCGGCGTGGTGACGTCGCTGTTTTCGTATATCAAACTTGACACGCGCAATACGATCACCTACGTGTGCGGTCCTGAAATCATGATGAAGTATACGATTGACGAACTTGATCGTCGTGGAGTCGCCCCTGATCAGGTATTTCTGTCGATGGAGCGGAACATGAAGTGCGCCGTCGGGTTCTGTGGGCATTGCCAGTACGGACCGACATTCATCTGCAAAGATGGTCCCGTGTTTCCGCTCCCTCGGATTCGCACACTGCTCGACAGGAAGGAGTTATAGCATGGCCACAAAAAAACCGAAGATTGCCGTATTCAAGTTTGCTTCCTGCGACGGGTGCCAGCTTTCGCTGCTCGATGCCGAAGATGAGCTTCTTCTTATTGCCGGGGCGGTGGAGATCGCCAACTTCCCCGAAGCCAGTCGTCGCATTCTCCGCGGACCGTATGATGTCGGACTTGTTGAGGGAAGCATAACGACGCCGCACGACGTGGAACGCATTCGTCACATCAGAAAAGAATGCAAGTTCCTGATCACGATCGGTGCATGTGCAACCGCCGGAGGAATTCAGGCGTTGCGCAATTGGAAGGATGTGAAGGAGTTCACCAGGTTGGTCTACGCATCACCCGATCACATCTCCACGCTCGATCGCTCAATGCCAATTGGCTCGTATGTGCACGTCGATTTTGAGCTGCGGGGATGTCCAATCAACAAGTATCAACTCATTGAAGTCGTCAACGCATATCTTAACAAGCGCAAGCCCAACATCCCGGCACACAGCGTGTGCATGCAATGTAAGCTGAAAGGAAATGTCTGCGTGATGGTGGCGAAGGGCATACCGTGTCTTGGACCCGTCACGCAAGTGGGATGCGGAGCAATCTGTCCATCGTACAACAGGGGGTGCTATGGCTGCTTCGGACCGATGGAAAATCCCAATCCGTCGTCGTTGAGCAAACAACTCGCGGAGCTGGGCGCTGACCGGCAAGATATCATGCTCATGTTCAGAGGATTCAACGCGTACGCAGAAGCGTTTCGAAAGGAAAGTGATCTTCATGAAAAGTAGAATCATCAAAGTTGACCAACTCGCGCGTGTTGAGGGTGAAGGCTCACTGTTTGTGAAGATAGCCGATGGCAAGGTGACCGATGTAAAGCTCAAAATCTACGAGCCGCCGCGGTTTTTTGAAGCATTCCTTCGAGGTCGCAGCTATGCCGAGGCGCCCGATATCACGGCCCGTATCTGCGGCATCTGTCCTGTCGCATATCAGATGAGCTCCGTGACTGCAATGGAAGATGTTTTCGGTGTTGAGGTCGATGGACAACTTGCGGCATTGCGAAGACTCCTGTATTGCGGCGAGTGGATTGAAAGTCATGTACTGCACATGTACATGCTTCATGCGCCGGATTTCCTTGGCTATGAAGATGCATTGCTCCTGGCAAAGGATAATCCAGAACTCGTAAAGAAGGCACTGGAGATGAAGAAGATCGGCAACGATATCATGATTATCGTTGGCGGTCGAGAGATTCACCCCATTAACGTCAAGGTAGGCGGATTCTACCGCGTGCCAACAAAGGCGGATCTGCTTCCTTTACTCGATAGGCTGAAGTGGGGACGTGACGCCGCCGTTGAAACGGCGAAGCTGGTGAGCACGTTTGACTTTCCACAGTTTGAGATCGACTATGAGTTTGTTTCGCTGCGATCACCTCACGAGTATCCTATTATTGGAGGTCGGTTTGTGTCCAGCAGCGGACTTGACATCGCCATTCGCGAGTACGAGTTCCATTTCGAAGAGCGTCATGTTCATCATTCGCATGCCCTTCATTCTGTTGAAAAAGGGAAGGGTGCATATCACGTCGGGCCGCTCGCCCGGTTTAATCTGAACTTTGATCTGCTATCACCGCTCGCGAGGCAAGTTGCCAACGACATCGGTTTGCATCCTGTTGTCAAGAATCCGTTCAAGAGCATTGTCGTCCGGGCTATCGAGACAATCTATGCCTATGACGAGGCGATTCGCATCATCGAGCAGTATGAAATGCCGGCGTCACCCTCGGTTGAATACGAGACGCAGGCAGGCATTGGGTTTGGAGCGAGCGAAGCGCCGCGCGGCACGCTGTATCATCGCTACAGACTTGGCGGCGATGGGACTATTCTCGATGCGAAAATCGTTCCGCCCACAGCACAGAACCAACCCACGATCGAGAACGATCTGCGGCAGTTTGTTGCCGCAAATATCGATATGCCTCGAGATCAGCTCACATGGAAAGTGGAACAAGCGGTGAGAAACTACGATCCATGTATTTCTTGCGCTACGCACTTCGTCAGACTGGAAATTGATTGAGCGGACCGCAATGGTTCGCTGGGACTTGGACATCCGAAGGGCAAGGCCATGAACAACCCAAACGATCTATCAGAAGAGCATCAGGCTGGCATGGAGTCGGCTCCGTTGTTGATTGGTGTCGGGAATGAGATGCGCACGGACGATGGTGTTGGCTTGTATGTCGCCCGACAGTTGGGTCTCCGGCTTCCCGACAACGTGCGGACGGTGGAACAAAGCGGCGAGGGAACCTCACTGATGTCCCTCTGGCGCACCGCGCAGCATGTATTGATCGTGGATGCGGTGATGTCAGGCAGCCAACCAGGCACGATACACCGCGTAAACGCTCTGGCAACACGACTGCAAAAAGGATTTCTCCGTTCGTCCAGCCATTTGTTTGGCGTGTGTGAAGCTATTGAGCTTGCACGCGAGTTGAACGAACTTCCCAAAACGCTCCTGCTGTACGGCATTGAAGCGGAGTCGGTAGAGCCGGGGATTGGCCTCTCGGAATCACTCGTGCGCAGCCTGCCGGATTTGCTGCATCGTATCGAGCATGATATTGAGCTTCTCATGCTGCGGTCTCCGCAAGACCTTGTGTAGCAACATTGCCGTCCTGATCACACCACGACACCAGCAAGTGTATTTGCGCTCTCATCGGTGAGAGCCATTGTACTAGTCCGAAAGTTTGTTAGATTATGTGTTGATCTTCCAACCCAACCAAATCGATGTCTAGCCAAAAGATATTGCAGACGCTCCATTCCGACGTCCGCCGTGGTGACTTCTTTCATACAATCAATCGCGATTTCCGAGAGCTGAAAGAGTTCATGTTCGATGAACAGGGAAAGGAACGCCTTGCGGGCATGCGCCCCCTTCGCCGGTTCATCGTCACTGCATGGTGGTTGTTCAAGGGTCTGTTCTTCAAGCTGACACCGGCACGCCGTATTCTTCTTGTCGCAGGACTTACGCTGTTGTTCATTTCGAAAGCCGTCATCTATACAGATGATCACGTGCGCGTTCAGGGCGATACCAACGCGCTGGGAATCATCTGCATTCTCTTCGTCCTGATTCTCGAACTGAAGGACAAGCTGGTGGCAAAGAGAGAGCTTGAAGCGGGTCGCGCAATTCAAGAAGCGTTAGCCCCCGAAGCAAGTCCGTCGGTTGCAGGTTGGGACCTCTGGCTCTATTCGAAACCCGCAAATGATGTTGGCGGCGATCTTGTCGACTTCGTTTCGATGGATCAGAGT
>CAYJNF010000309.1:0-5109 GCA_964370915.1 uncultured Chitinophagales bacterium | reverse complement strand
CGTTTACACCTCCAGTGTGAATGCAAAACCGGCATGAAGACGCAGCACGGCTGCGTCTCCACACGATTACTCAAGACTGCCGATTATTTTTTTCTCTTCTTTTTGTTCATCGTTCTGACAACGACATTTCCTCTTTTGACGGTCGTGTGCTTCACCACCCTCACTTGAACTTGCTCGGTGAGCGCTGCGCGCGCTGCTGCCAGTCGTGCAATAGGCACCCGGAACGGCGAACAACTCACGTAGTTCAATCCGATCTGGTGGCAGAACTCCACGCTCGAAGGTTCTCCTCCATGCTCGCCGCAGATGCCGACCTTCAGCTTCTCGTTCACGCTGCGACCCTTCTCCACGGCGATCTTCATCAACGAACCAACGCCCGTCCGATCGAGTACCTCGAATGGATCCTTGTCAAAGATTTCCCGTTCCACGTAAGGGACAATAAAGCGACCTGCGTCGTCGCGGCTGATACCAAGCGTGGTTTGAGTCAGATCGTTCGTGCCGAAGCTGAAGAACTCCGCAACCTCTGCGATTTCATCGGCTGTCAAGGCGCCGCGCGGAACTTCGATCATCGTTCCGACGAGGTAATTGAACTTCACGCCCTTTTCCGTCATGACGTCTGTGGCGGCTTGACGGACGATCTTCTCCTGATTCGCCAACTCCTTCACATTGCCAACGAGCGGAATCATGATTTCAGGCTCAACCTTGATGCCCTTTGCCTGCACGTTCGCCGCTGCCTCAAAGATTGCCCGCGATTGCATTTCCGTAATCTCGGGGAAGATGATGCCCAGGCGGCATCCGCGGAAGCCAAGCATCGGGTTGAACTCGTGCAAGCTCTCCACACGCTGATGGACTTTCTCGTAGCTGATGCCCATTTGCTGGGCGAGTGCCCGCTGCTGCGGTTCTTCGTGAGGAACAAACTCATGCAGCGGCGGATCGATCGTACGGATGGTGACCGGACGGCCATTCATTGCCTCGAAGATTCCCTCGAAGTCGGCTCGCTGAAGGGGCAACAATCTTGCGAGCGCCGCTTTGCGTTCGGCAACATTGTCCGCAAGAATCATTTCGCGCATCGGACCGATCTTCCCTTCGCCAAAAAACATATGCTCGGTACGGCAGAGACCAATACCCTCGGCTCCGAACGCAACGGCGTTCGCCGCTTGATCCGGCTGATCGGCATTTGTGCGAACTTTCAGCCGTCGATATTTGTCCGCCCACGACATGATCTTTGCGTATTCCTGATAGATCGGTGCGTTTTCCGGCTCGAGTGTCTTATCAATCAACACCTGCAAGACCTCGGAGGGTTTCGTCGCAACTTTTCCTTCAATCACCTCGCCGGTTGTTCCGTCAAGCGAAATCCAATCGCCTTCCTTGATCACCTTTCCATTGACTTGCATCGTGTGGGTTGTGTAGTCGATGTTCAGAGTTGCACAACCGGCAACGCACACCTTGCCCATCTGGCGAGCCACAAGCGCGGCGTGCGACGTCATTCCACCGCGGGCAGTGAGAATTCCCTCCGATGCATCCATGCCCTTGATGTCTTCAGGAGATGTTTCGATGCGGGTGAGGATGACCAACTCACCGCGCTTCTTCCACTCTTCGGCATCGGGCGCATTGAACACCACGCGACCCGTTGCGGCACCCGGACCGGCGTTCAATCCTTTTGCCAGCAAACGACCGTTCTTCACGGCAGACGATTTTTCATTCAGGTCAAACACCGGACGGAGAAGCTGATTGAGTTGATCGGGTTCGATGCGTTTCAGTGCTTCCTTGTCGGTGATCAGTTTTTCGCCAACCATGTCCACGGCAATCTTGATGGCGGAGAATGCCGTTCGTTTGCCGACGCGGCATTGCAGCATGTACAATTTGTCCTGCTGGATCGTGAACTCAACGTCCATCATGTCACGATAGTGCTTTTCGAGCTTCTTGCGGATTCCGTCGAGCTGCTTGTAGATCCGCGGATTCGCCTCGGCAAGTTTGGCAATCGGCAGCGGCGTGCGGGTACCCGCCACAACGTCTTCGCCCTGTGCGTTCATCAGGTACTCGCCGTAGAACACATTCTCTCCCGTCGCAGCGTCGCGTGTAAACGCAACTCCGGTTCCGGAATCTTCGCCCATGTTGCCGAACACCATCGACTGAATATTGACCGCGGTGCCCCAGGATTCGGGAATGTCGTACATCTTGCGATAGGCAATGGCGCGATCGTTGTTCCACGATCCGAACACCGCACTGATGGCGCCCCAGAGCTGCTTCATCGGGTCTTGCGGAAAATCATGACCGGTCTTCTCTTTGATTGCCACCTTGAACAACGAGACAAGCTCCTTCATATCACTCGCATCAAGGTCGGTATCGAGGTGAACGCCTTTCGATTCTTTCTTCTTCTCGATGATCAACTCAAAGGGATCAATCTCATCTTTGTGTTGCGGCTTCAATCCGAGCACCACGTCGCCGTACATTTGCACAAAGCGGCGGTACGAATCGTACACAAAGCGGGGATTGTTAGTCTTCTTCACCAGGCCGTCGGCAACGGCGTCGTTCATTCCGAGATTCAGAATCGTATCCATCATTCCCGGCATTGACGCGCGGGCGCCGGAGCGCACAGACAGCAGCAACGGATTCTTCACGTCGCCGAACTTCATTCCCATCGTCCTCTCCACCTTCTTCAACGACTTGGCCACTTCAGCCTTCAGCGAGCCCGGATAGGTCCGTTTGTACGCATAGTAGTAGGTGCATACCTCGGTCGAGATGGTAAATCCCGCCGGCACCGGCAATCCGATGTTTGTCATCTCGGCGAGATTTGCTCCCTTCCCGCCGAGGAGTCCCTTCATTTCGGCAGTGCCTTCCGCTTTTCCGCTGCCGAACACATAAACATATTTCTTCATGTCATTTTCCTTTGTAGTGATTTGATGTTCCTGTGAAACGTGTGTGTATCATACTTCACTCCCTGCAACAACCGACAACATAAAATGCTCCAACACATTCTTCGAGCACGGATTGCTGTAATCCTCCATCCGTTCCGGATGCCATTGCACAAGCTGCATGAACGGCCTTGCCTCGGCATGCTGCCATTCCAAACCCTCAACGATTCCATCCCGCGACTTCGCCGTCACCCGCAACCCTTCGGCGATACGATCAACCGCCTGATGATGCGCGCTGTTCGTTTCCCCTTTTGTCGACTCCACAATCCAATGAAGGATTGTCCCTTTCTCCACGTTAACAACGTGGCGGCGATCCTTCCCTTCTTTGGTTTTCGAATGTCCCTTGTGACCTTCAACGACCACATCGGGGATCATCGACCCGCCAAGTGCCACGTTGAAAATCTGCATACCGCGACAAATTCCGAGAATGGGAATGCCTGACTTGAGCGCGTTGCTCACGAGTTTCATCTCAAACTCGTCACGCAATTCATTCACATCATGCACAAGATTGAGGCAGTCCTCTCTTCCGTAAGATTTTGGGTGAATGTCCCCGCCACCTGTCAAAATCAGTCCGTCGCATCGTTTCAACTCCTTCGCGTTCTTCGCCTCATGCGAGAGTGTAATGACTTCGGCCCCTTTGGCAACTTTGTGAATCCATGAAATGTAGTTGTCAATTTTTTTGTTCAGTGTGTCCGTGATACCAATGATCATGGTGAAATCCCCCTAGGCATTGATCTATGCGTGAGTGCAGTTCTTCACCCTCCCCCAACAACTCAACTTCAATTGTGAGATAGAAAACCGGAATCTCTGCGGTCAGCTTCGCAGTCAGTTCCTTGTTCGCCCCCAGGCGCACCGCGTCCTTTTCCGTGGTGATACAGGCGTCAACCTCCATCGCTTTCGCAAACGAGGCCAGCGTTGCAATGTCGCCTTCTGAGTATGGATGGTGATCCGAAAAACGCATATCGCTGATCGGAGCAAATCCATTCTTCTTGAGATCAAACAGAAATGCACCATGCGTTCCAATGCCGCTGAACGCCATCAAACGCATCCGGCGAACGACATCGAGCGAGGCAAGTCCATCATCTTGTACTCTCCGTACTTCTTTGATTCTGTACCGATAACGAATCATCGGTCCGGAGAAGTATGGGGCAAGCTTGGAATCCAAATCGAACTGCGAAAGAACAGTTTCGTCAAATTTTGAAAACGCAATCAGGCTCGCCCGCCGCAATCCGGACAAGGGCTCGCGTAATCGTCCGGCCGGCAGAACGGAATCCCGGGTGATGTCGTTCGTCGCATCAACGACTACCACGTCCAGATTCCGTTTGAGATAGCGATGCTGAAAACCGTCATCCATCACCACCACCTGCGCGCCAAATTGCCCAACAGCCATTCTCGCCGCCTCCACCCTCTTCTCACCCACCACAACAATCGCTTCTCGAAACTTCTCAGCTATTTGAAACGGCTCGTCACCACTTTGCTCAGCCGAAGCAAGCAACGTCTTCCCATCGGAGACCGCGACAACGCCTGTTGACGTGCGCTTGTAACCCCGACTGACGACTGCAACACGTAACCCTTTGCCGAGAATGTATGCTGCGATGTACTCCACAAGCGGAGTTTTTCCCGTGCCCCCCACCGTCAGGTTGCCGATGGAGATTACCGGGACACCAACACTTTCTGTTCGTAAAACTTCCCAATCAAACAGTTTGTTGCGTAAGAGAACGACAACTGCATACAGCCAGGAAAATGGGAGAAACAGTTTCATGCATCACTGGTGTTCGTTATTTCCCAAGCTCCTTGAGTTTTCTTTCCACATCGGCAAGTTTGTCCATTGCCTGATAGGTTGTATGGAGACTCTTGAGAGAGACTAACATGCCAATCTTATCATCCTTCAATCGCCCAAATTCGGTTGTGGATTTGAAATCACCGCCGAGTTTCTTCAAGTCGGCGATTGCGCGATCAACTGCGTTGAGTCCGGTGTAGAATGTCTTCTCAGCGGTTTGATCCCGATCCACTTTCGTGTACGCACGCCCGAGCTGGCGATAGAAAGAGCCGATGTATGACGAAGCCTTAAACTTTTCCACCGCCTCCTTCATCGCTTTGATGGCGCCCTGAAAATCATTTGCCTCAAAGCATGCGACACTCAGATTGTAGTATTGGCGGTCATAGGGATACATCTCGGCATTCTTCTTCGCATAGC
>CAYJNF010000308.1:0-5111 GCA_964370915.1 uncultured Chitinophagales bacterium | reverse complement strand
CATCGGGTGCAGGCACGTCTTTGCCAATGCCGATGTTTTGCACGACCGCGCGCACGTACCCACGCGCCAGGTTTTCCAATTCGCGTTCAGACATCTTCCGCGGATCGCACACCACGCCCCCCTTGCCGCCGCCCAAGGGTAAATCAACCACCGCGGTCTTCCATGTCATCCAGCCGGCGAGGGCCCGGATGGTGTCCACGGTTTCGTCGGGATGGAATCGGATTCCACCTTTTGCCGGACCACGGGCGTAGTTGTGCTGGATGCGGTAGCCGTGAAAAATGCCCACCTCTCCATTGTCCATCTTGACGGGGATCGTAAACTTGAACTCGCGTTGCGGCCAGAGCAGCAGATCCACTGTTGCATTGTCCAGATTCAGCAGGCGGGCCGCTTCGCGCACCTGTTGCTGCATCACTTCGAATGAGTTGTATGATTTCATGTCTTCGGGCCTTGTGGTTTGTCGTCGTTCTTCGACTCTTGTGTGTACACGTCGAGTATGATCCGATACCAGCAATGCTTGCACATCAGCGCCCGATCAACGCTCAACAGAACCTGTTCCCACGGACTGAGTGGCACTCCGCAGTGAGGACAGGAATCGGGCGCTTTTGTGCGAATCACACTGGCGGGTTTCCCTTTATTGCTTTCAGCTTCCACCGTTGCTCTCCGGTTTGATGATGATTCCTCTGTTCTGGTGACCATTCATTTTGATTACTATTGGCGATGCGACACGAATGAGACGCGTGAATTCCTTTTCCTCGATCGTTGGCTGACGAAGCAGCCAATCCCAATTGAGAAAGCTCGACTCCCTTCTCGAACTCACGGTAAAATATCCGATCATAAACGACGTGATGTTCTGGAAGAAGTGAGAGCCCTGTGACGGCGCAACGTCCATGTCTTTCAGTCCCGCTTCAACAATTGCCCGTGCACCGGAAATCTGATCCCACCTGATGGGAATTCCCAGCCATGGGTCCAGCGTTCCCCATCGTCCGACTCCGATCAAGAGATAGGGCCGCTTCTCTGCAAGGAGTTGTTCGTTGAAGTAGGTAACCTCGGCGGCAACATCCCGGCTTCGTGACCGTTCAAACTTGTGCACATCAACAACCACGATATCACGGATGTCGCGGATTGCGCCGTTGCCAAGTACCTGGTCACTGCAGCAAATGCATTTGTCGCGCTCGATGTCCTCGATGTTCAACTCTTCTGCTTCCCGTGTCAGCACAAGGGGCCTCATCTGCAGCATGCCGAACTCCTTCGGCTGGGTCGAAGGGACGGAAATATTCACAGCAAATTCGATTTCAACGGGAGTTCCCATTCCCCAGGTTCCCATGTCGGTAAGCAATTCAATAATCTGGGGAAGAGGGAACAGGCGGTGGCGAAGAACCGGGCCAAAGGTTACGAGTCTCGTTCCCGGGCGCGAAAGTCCGTCGTGAACCACGTCATTGTCCACCGAGTACGTTGACCCGACCAGATGCAATGTTCCATCGCGTTCGCTCACGTTCAAGCCAAACCGTGTCACCATCATGTCATGCGTCTCGATGCCGAAATCGGACGCAGCATTGAGTTGAAGCGCGAAAAACTCGCGTTGCGTCGACTCCAGCGATTCTTCCGCAGAATAGAATTGAATGAGATCGGTCGGATACTTTGCGCAGAACCGGATCGTGTTTCCACCATCGACGACCCATTTGCCGAGCCCGAGTCCCACAGAGACGATGCCGTCCGAAGATTTTTGAGGGGCAAGGGGATAGAAATTATGCGATTTGGCAACGCCGGCGAAATCAGGATAGAAACGGTCCTCGTGAATTCGTCCCACCATCCTCTGAACTATCACGGCCATCTTTTCTTCTTCCAGGCGGTATGAGGTTACCCTGATGTAATCTTTGGCGCTCTGGTAGAAGGTTGACGCATAGACACGCTTGATAGCGTTGAGCAGATCGTTAAGCCGGACAAGAGGATTCGCGTGCATGTTCGGCAGCATGTACGTTTCATACACGCCCGCAAACGGATGGTACTGAGAATCTTCGAGCAGACTCGATGAACGTACAGCGAGTGGTGCACGCACGATATCGAGAAACGCGGCGAGGTCGCCCAGAACATCCTCAGGGAATCGTTGCGTCTCCAGAAAGCGTCGTGTTATCTCCTTATCGTCCGTACAGTTTGTGGCAAAGTGGCGCAGGTTATTGTCGTCGACAAATTGGTCGAAAACATCTGTGCCGAGTACCACGGCGGGCGGGACGTGGATGCGGACGCCATCGAACCGGTCGCGCACGTTGTAATCGTTGATCAATGTATTGACAAAGCCGAGACCGCGGGCTTTGCCGCCAAGAGACCCACCGCCAATGCGCGCAAAGCTGCTCTCGGGATCAAACGTCTCCTTGGAAAAGTCGGTGATAATGCCGCGCTGACGGATGATGCCGTAGGCATGCAGCGAGCGGATCAGATCACGGCGGATCGCGTCAACCGTGGGATAGTCGTTCACCCGGCGCGGCCGCAACTGGTGTGCAAGCCAGAATTCTGTTCGCGCTTTCAGCCAGTTGGAGAAGTGATTGCGCTCGCCGTGAAAACGAATGCTCTCATCCGGCACAATATGCAGCTGCTCTTCAAGGCTCTTCAGGTCGCTTGCGCGCCCGATTTCGATTCCCTGTGGCGTGCGAAAAATGAAGTCGCCAAAGCTGAAGTACTGAATCATGAAATTGCGCAACTCGTTGAGCAGCATCGGGGAATCTTTGTGCACGAATGCCGAATGGGCTGCATGAGCCTCCGCCTCATTCTGCATATTGGTCGAGAGCAACAAAATCGGGAGATCGGCCTGATCGGCCTTGACTGCTCGTGCAAACTCAAGTCCTGCCCCGACATCCTGCACACCATTACGCGGAAAATCGACATCGGAGATAACACCGAGAATCATGTCGCGGTAAGCTTCGTAGTACGACCACGCCTCTTCATATGTCGAACACAGAAGAATCTTCGGGCGTGCACGCATGCGGAGAAATTTGTGGGTCAGGTTGATGCCTTCGGAAATAAGACGTTGCGATTGCTTGAGTATCTCCGTGTAGATGATGGGAAGGATGGAGGAGTAGTACTTCACGCTGTCTTCGATGAAGATCACCGTTTGCACGCCGACCATGTGCGTATCGTGGTCGACGTTTATCTTGTCTTCAAGATACTTGACGATGGCGATGATGATCCTGAAGTCCCCTGTCCAGATGAATATCTTATTGAAGACCGCCGCGTCCTGATGAACGATGAGGTCCTTCAACTCACAGTTGTCGTGGGCAAGCAGCACAATGGGGATGGTGATGCCCTGTTGTCGCGCCATCTTGGCAAAATTGATGGCATGCATGTCTTCAATGTGCAGCGTGGTGATGATGAGATCGAAGCGGCGTTCTTCCCTGGCGAGCTTGATGGCTTCCATGCCGCTGGAAACCCGCGTAAGCTCCGGCGAGTGCGAAAGGTTGAATCCCTGATACTCGTTGCGAATCAGCTCATACAGCCTTCCATCTTCTTCAAACAAATAGAGATCATAGAGGCTGGAGACGAGAAGGATATCCCTGATGCGCAAGCGCATGAGGTTTTGAAAACCCTGAAAGCGATTGCCGTAGCCATGTTCCACCCAGAGCGGGTCGAGACCGCCTTCAGTCTGATCGTAGGGATATTTCAGCGTTGTCATTGATTCACGTCTAGCATCAATAGTCGTTGTGCATCGATCGTGCGTTCACCAATTGCTCGTGACTCGCTATTCATTGTCGAGCCTCTGCCTCGCTCGTTTGACCCATTTCGGTGCAGAATCGGTTCCCTGTTGCAGCCAGCTCACTCCATCCACGTTATGCTGCAACAACCGCAACGGCATCAACTTCAATGAGCAAACCTTCCAACGCCAGCGTCTCCACGCCGACCCATGTGCTTGCAGGAAGCTCCTTCTGCGGAAACGTGCGCCGAAAGGCCTCACGCACAATTGTTGCGTCTGTAGATCGATAGTTCTTCAGATAGATATGGATCTTCACAACGTCTGATGGCGACGCTCCGCCGGCGGCAAGCGCTCTTTGAAGATTTCTGAACGACTGCTCAGCCTGAATGCCGAGATCACCTGGGCCGATCAGGTTATTTTTCTCGTCGACCGAAACCTGTCCTGACATGTAAATCGTTTTGGTACCTCCACTCTCAACGGTCACAACTTGCGAAAACGATTGATACCACTTAGGCAGGTCTGGAGGATTAGTGAATTTCTTTTTCATGCTGGCCTCCGAAACAAGTGTCGCCGCAAAGACCACAGCGCGGCAAAGCCACGACCAAACGAAACAAGCTACTACGATATTGTGAGGTTACACTCATCAAGCAAAATCCGTAGGGACGTTCAATTGAACGTCCCTACGAAGGTAATCAACTACACAACGCCCTGATCCATCATCGCATCTGCGACCTTGAGGAAGCCGCCGATGTTCGCGCCGTTCACGTAATTGCCCGGCGTTCCGAATCGGTTTGACATCTCAACACAGGTTGCGTGTATGCTCTTCATGATCATGCGCAGGCGATTGTCAACTTCTTCGCGTGTCCATGGCAGGCGCATGCTGTTCTGCGTCATTTCAAGTCCCGACGTAGCTACGCCGCCCGCGTTCGCCGCTTTACCCGGTCCGTACAGAATGCCGGCATCAAGGAACACCTTGACACCATCGGGCGTTGTTGGCATGTTGGCGCCTTCGGAAACGACATAGACACCGTTGTGGACAAGGGTCTGTGCATCCTTCGCGTTGATCTCATTCTGTGTTGCGCTCGGGAATGCGCAATCGGCTTTGTGTGCCCAAAGAGGATTGTAGTCTGCTTTCGGATCGATCTCTTTGTACACAACGCCCTTGAACTTGTCGGCGTATTCCTTGATGCGGCCGCGTCGAACGTTCTTCAAGTCCATTGCAAAGGCGAGTTTTTCCGGCGTGATGCCGGCTTCGTCGTAGATATAGCCGTTGGAATCGGAGAGCGTCACTGCTTTGCCGCCGAGCTGACTAATCTTCTCGACCGTGTATTGCGCAACGTTGCCGCTGCCGGAGACGAGACACGATTTCCCCTCCAGCGTCTTACCGCGTGTTCCCAACATCTCTGCGGCGAAATACACAGCGCCATAT
>CAYJNF010000307.1:0-5113 GCA_964370915.1 uncultured Chitinophagales bacterium | reverse complement strand
GTGTTGCAGGGTCCGGGCTGTCTGAACTATTCCCTCATTTTGAAAATTGATCTGAGCGGCCCGACGCGCAACATCACCGAGACGACTCACTACGTCATGAGCAAACATGCTCTCGTGTTGTCGGGACTGCTTGGTGAGAAAGTTGAGATCAACGGAAGCAGCGATCTTACCCTGGCGGGAAGGAAATTTTCCGGAAACGCTCAGCGTCGAAGATTGACAGCACTCCTTTTTCACGGCACCGTGCTGCACAATTTCGACCTCCCGCGTATTGAGGAATACCTGAAACCACCTCCGAAGCAGCCAGAGTACAGGGCACATCGGACGCATGGACAGTTTGTCCGGAACGTGCCCCTGAGTCCCCGCGTGGCGAAGAGCGCGTTAGCCAACGTTTGGAGTGCGTCGGACACGCTTCCGGATTTTCCATATGTGAGGATGACGGAACTCGTTCGGGACAAATATTCCCGGGCAGAGTGGACGCTCAAGCACTGAAACGCGCGGAAGTATGTTGCTACATTGCGAAAATTTTTGGTGTCTTGTTGATTCACGACCCATGTTCTGCGTATCTTGTTTCGCGCGTGCGCCTCTGGCGGCAGTGCGTATCCTGTTGTTACTCACAAAGCAGACTCACAGTCTACCTACTATGACATTGTCTCAGCGAGGCAATCTCCGGAGACGGGCAATGCTCGTCCTTGCCTCATTCATTCCAATCATTCTCTTTGCGCAAGAGGATGTTCCCGACGCGGTCAGCGCCATCATCCCTCCTTCGCTCATAACCCAACCTGCGAGCAGAGTCGTGATTGAAGGCGATTCTGTTTCGTTAAGTGTTACGGCGATGGGCTCGACGCCGTTTTCATTCCAGTGGAAGAAAAACAAGACCATCATTCCCGGTGCTACTGATGCAACGATTTCGTTGGGGGCCGTTGCGAAAGCCGATAGTGGGTCGAAATATCGCTGCATTGTTTCGAATGCCGCCGGGACAATACTCAGCTCTGAAGCTCTCTTGCATGTGACGAGCGGGATGCCAACGCTGGTTGCGCAACCGCAAAGTATCACTGTTGTCGAAGGTTCTCCTGCAACGTTTAGTGTCGCTGCGCATGGCGCTCCGCCGCTCATGTATCGTTGGCAGAAGAACAGGACAACCATTTCCGGGGCGACGGCTTCTTCATACACAATCCCCAACGTTGTGCTGTCCGACCACCGATCGTCATTCAGGTGCATCATCAGCAATGCTGTCGGAACTGCGACGAGTGATGCAGCGATACTCACCGTGGGCGTTGGACCTCCGACAATTGTTTCTCAGCCGCATGATCAGCAGGTGGCGCTCAATCATCGCGGAACGTTCATTGTGAAAGCCGCGGGGCAGACACCGATATCATACCAGTGGATGAAGAACGGATCGCCCATCGCTGGCCTGCAGGAATACTATCACAGAACTCCGCCGACCCACCTCAGCGATAGCGGCTCCGTGTTCAGGTGTGTCGTTTCGAATGCGTACGGCAGCGTCACCACCACCCCCGCCTACCTTGGCGTTGTGCCATCATCTCCGGTCTCTGACGATTTCAGCGGGGAAGAACTCGAGGCACCACTGTGGAAGAAAATTGATCCGAAAGGAGATGCAACATTCAGCCTGCTTGGATCTGGAACTTCCTCTGCTTTGCTGTCGATCGCAATTCCGGGTGGAGTGTCTCATGATCTATGGGCGACGAACCACGCGCCGCGTCTGCTGCAAACGGTTCCGGACACAGATTTCGAAATCGAAGTGAAGATGCAATCGGTGTTTAACGTTCACTACCAGGCCCAGGGAATTATTGTCGAGCGCGACAGCGCGAATCTCCTTCGATTCGACGTCGTTCAGGGTATGTCGGGGCTGCGGCTGTTTTGCGCCAAGCTTGTTAATGGCGTGCCATCTGTTGTTCTGGATCAAAGCAGCTCATTGCCGGGTTTGATCTACCTTCGTGTACGCCGGCAGGGGAGCGACTGGACATTGTTCCATTCTGGCGACGGGATGACCTGGACTCAAGCCCATTCGTTTACGCACTCGCTGAATGTGAATGCGGTTGGCGTATTTGCCCTGAACCATGGGGTCCCCGAAGAAACGACGCCGCCCTTCACAGCGCTCTTCGACTACTTTTTCAATACGGAAGTACCAATTGTTCCCGAGGATCCTCACGTTCCGCCGGTGCCTCCAACCATCATCACACCTCCTGCACACGCAACAGTCCATGATGGTCAGCCATTTGGTTTTCACGTCATTGCTTCAGGATCCGATCCATGTGCATATCAATGGCAGAAAAACGGCTCTGACATTTGTGGCGCAGTAGATTCGATGTACAGCGGGGTGGCATCAATTGAGGATCACGGATCGACGTTCCGTTGTGTGGTCACAAATCCGTATGGTACCACGACGAGCAATGCCGCCACGCTTACTGTGCTTGGTATCTCTCCCGACATTGTCCAACATCCATCGAACACCACGGTGTTGATAGGAAGTCCGGCGCGCTTTTCAGTTAGTGCAACCGGTTCAGGCGTGCTGCGTTACCAATGGCAGAAAGATGGCCTGGACATCGAAGGGGCGACGCTGACAACGTATATAACGCCGCCGTCAACAATGGCAGATAGCGGAAGTGCTTACCGCTGCATTGTCAGCAATGCGCTTGGAACGGTTACCTCGACCGCCGGAATCCTCTTCGTGCAGCCCACGTTGGGTGGTCTGATGCGGTTTGTGAACTTGATTGTCGATGAGGCAAATCCGCGCCACACGCATTGCAAGGCGCTTGGCGATATCGACGGGGACGGCTTTGTAGATGTTCTCGCCGCAAGCGGACGCAACGCCATGGATGGGTTGTTCTGGTACAAGTATCCGGCGTGGTCGAAGTACAGGATTCACGAGGGATCATTCTCGACGTTCATGCAGGTTGCCGATATTGACGGCGACGGCGATCTGGATGCTGTTATACCGAAAGGAGAAGATGTCGGTGAGTCAGTGTGGTGGTACGAGAATCCGCGGCCGCATGGCAATCCGAGCAAGGATCCGTGGATCGAACATTTTATCGGCGCAGGCTGGGCGCACGACCTTGAGGTTGCCGACATGGATGGTGATGGAAGAATCGATGTGGTTGGAAGATACTCCAATGCCTCGATGTTCCTGCAGGTCGCGCCTGACGTATGGCAGAAAGTTTTGCTTCAGGGCCGTTGGGCGGAAGGCTCCGCGCTCGCCGATCTGGACGGCGACGGCGATCTTGACCTTTTGAATGCAGGACGGTGGCTGCGCAATCCGCTGCCCGATGGAAACATTACCGATCCGGCCGCATGGCAGTCGATCATCTTCGACGACACGTGGGAAGCGCAGGTTGGCGTCGGCGCAGCCGATCTGAATGGAGACGGTCGCACCGACGCCCTTTTCGCACCAAGTCATACCATGAAACAAATGGGACTGTATTGGTACGAGCAACCTGAATCCGTTTCGGGAGCGTGGGTGAAGCATGCCGTTGACACCACGGTGAATAACATCCACAATGTGGAGACGGCAGACATGAACAACGATGGCCATGTCGATATTATTGTTGGTGAGATGTATTTCTCCGACGATCCGGATGAAGTGAACGTGTATCTCGGCAATGGAACGGGTTCGACGTGGACCAAGAACACCATCGACATTCACGGCGCTCATAGTGTGTATGTCGGAGATATTGGAAACGATGGCGACCTGGACATCATGAGCGCCAACGGAGATGAAGAAGCGCCGGACGCAAGCCCGGTGGAAATCTGGGAGAACCTCCTCATCCAGCCCAAACTTACGCTCGACTCCTGGTCCCGCCATGTTGTTGACTCGACACGCGAATGGCAATCGCTCTTCCTTTATCACTCCGATCTTGATAATGATGGCAAAGTCGATATCGTGACGGGAGGATGGTGGTACAAGAATCCCGGCAAGCTCGCTGAACCCTGGGTGAAAGAAAACATTGGCGAACCGCTCTACAATGTCGGAGCCGTGTTGGATTTAGATTTGGATGGCAACTTAGATGTGATCGGTTCACAAGGACATGGACCCGAGCCAAGCTCCACTCTCGTGTGGGGCAAGAACAACGGGAACGGGCATTTTACAATTTTGGAAAACATCCAACCGGCACAAGGAGACTTCTTGCAAGGAGTCGCAGTGCATCGATTCACATTAGACGGACCGATCAGCGTTGCTCTCTCATGGGAAGACAAAGCGGCTGGTGTACAGATGCTCACCGTACCCCGGGAACCCTCCGCTCAAACCTGGACATGGCGCAAGATCTCCGAGACTTCACAAGGCGAACAACTGACTGCGAAGGACATCGATGTCGATCGCAACATCGACCTGTTGCTCGGAACGAAGTGGCTGCGTAATGAAATCCAAACGTTCACGCCCCACGATATTGCACCGGCCGGACCGCAAGAACCTGACCGCAGCCGTCTGGCAGACATCAACAATGACGGATTGCTTGACGCGATTGTTGGCACGGAGGCAAATGATACGCAGGGAATACTTGCGTGGGATGAAAAACCTCTCTCGGCCATCGACCCGTGGAAAGAACACATCGTCTCGACAACGGTGATCGGTCCGATGAGTGTTGATGTTGCCGACATGGATCATGATGGGGACAAGGACATTATCGTTGGTGAACATTTTCCTTCCAATCCCGACTCAGCACGACTCATCATTTTCGAGAATACCGATTTTATCGGGCAGACGTGGGCGGAGCATCTGGTGTATATGGGGGATGAACATCACGATGGCGCCCAGGTTGTTGACATCGACGGCGACGGCGATCTCGACATCATTTCGATAGGCTGGGCCAACAGTAACGTGCTGTTGTACGAGAACCTTGCCGTGAATGCGCGAGGCTCCGTCAGATCGACAGCGATGACGCATGGAAAAACGGGAAGCGCTGCTCTGCCCTGCGAGTTTGCACTGTACCAGAATTTTCCCAATCCATTCAACCCGGCAACAACCATCCGCTACGATGTTGCTGAAGGTTCACACGTGTCGTTGAAACTGTTCAATCTGCTCGGACAGGAGGTGGGAACGCTGGTTGATCAAATGCAGAAAGCCGGTCAGTACTCCCTCGACCTTAATGCTTCAAGC
>CAYJNF010000306.1:0-5120 GCA_964370915.1 uncultured Chitinophagales bacterium | reverse complement strand
ATGATACGCTCACCGGTGCATTGACACGACTGGATCGGGAAGCGGAGAAAGTGCAGGCGGCGGCGAAAAGAGAAGCCGAACTAAATGAGATAGCCTCAGCACGAAGATACATGTGGGAAGCCCGGACACTGATCGGTGAGTTTCTGGAGCAGATTGAATTTGATTTCACGTATTGGATTGAGATCGGCAGCGGCCGGTACGGCAACATCACGTTGTGTGCGTCGCCGTCCAACGTAGCCGAGACTATCGGCCCGAGAATCTTTCGCAACGGAACCTCGGCGATCATGACGAGCGCAACGCTTGCCGTGAATAACTCGCTCGATTATTTCCAGCGGCGCATTGGCGGCGTCGGGATCGATGGCTTGATTCTCGATTCGCCGTTCGATCATCATTCCCAGATGAAGCTCTGTCTTGTTCAGCAAATGCCTGAGCCTGACGGCGACGGTTTTGCCGCTGCGCTGCCGCATTGGATTATGCAGAGCATTGATCGTTCGCACGGCAAAGCGTTGGTGCTCTTTACCAGCAGTGTGTTGATGCAATCGATCGCGCGACAGCTCGCTCATGAATTTGCCGAACGCGGCATCACGCTTCTCGTCCAGGGTTTTGACAAACAACGCCATGAACTGCTGAGAGAATTCAAGCGCGACGTTCATTCCGTTCTTTTCGGTCTCGACAGTTTCTGGCAAGGGATCGATGTGCCCGGTCAGGCACTTGAACATGTGATCATCACTCGGTTGCCATTTGCTGTTCCGAATCATCCGCTCATCGAGGCGAAACTTGAAAGCATTGCGCAGCGCGGCGGCAATTCGTTTTTTGAGTATTCACTTCCTGAAGCTGTATTGAAGTTTCGCCAGGGTGTGGGACGTTTGCTGCGCTCAACGTCGGACAAGGGAATGGTGACTATCCTCGATTCACGGATTCTGAAGAAACGCTATGGAAAATTGTTTCTTTCCTCACTCCCCAAATGTCCCATCGAAATTGTCTCTCAGGACGGAGAGGCCTCGTTTGTGCAGGCCGATGAGTGGTAGAGAACACGCATAAGCTGTTTGATATCAATGCATAAGCGGGCACTGCGAATTTTGGCCGGAAACGGGCATGCATGTTGCTCCCTAGCTGGTCTAGCGAAACCCTTGATTCTATTGATGATTTTGATTGTTCCAGTTTGATTCTTTCCAAGAAATCTCTATCTTTTCAGCGATTAAGCGATACACAGGAAGTATAAGTTTTAGTAAGTTCACACAACCCCCACATCATCAAGGAGACGTATGGCGAAAGCAATGTCCAAGTCGGCAATCATGGCGCACTTTGCAGAGAAGTTCGGCATGAAGCGCAAAGAAGTTGCAGCATTCTTCGATGAGCTTTCGGCACTTGCTTACAAAGAGGCGAAGAACCAATTCACAATTCCGGGAATCGGAAAGCTTGTGATGGTCGATCGTGCTGCACGCATGGGACGCAACCCCGCTACCGGCGAAACGATTCAGATTCCGGCAAAGACGGTTGTGAAATTCCGTATCGCAAAGGCAGCAAAGGATGCAATCCTTCAGAAAAGGAACGGAAAGTAATTTTCTGGAAGGATAGAATTTTCAAGAAAAGTCCTGTCAGGTTGACGGGACTTTTTCTTTTTTTGGGGGATTGTTTCCTCAATGAAAGTAAGGACCGACAAACCCACCATCTGTCCACTTCTCCTTCTTCTCCTTCCTTGCCTGTCCACACCCACTTTCGTACATTGCTTCACGTATGTGGAATCCGTTCAAGGCAGTTAAGCAATACATTGAAGATTTCGGGCTTGTAGAGCAGGCACAGGTCGTCGCGTCGACATCAGTCATTGTCACGATGGCGACAATTGTTGCGGCCATTCTTCTCACCGGAGAAACGCTCCGCTGGACAGATTTCATTAGCGTTTTGGCGGTTGGCCTCATTGGCTTTTTCAGTGTCGTCTTCTCTCTGAAGTACGCCCGCCAGATCGATGAACAGCGTCGCCAGCTTCTTGCCATTAGTACAATTGCGGAGGCGGTGAATCGCTCGGTCGAGCTTGAGTACGTCCTACAGTCCGCCCTCGATAAAGCAACAGAATTACTGAACACACGCTTTGGCTGGATCTACCTGCCCGAGGATGACGGCCTGGCGATGAAGAGCTCGAGGGGCACTTCAAAGGATTTCGTTCACCTTCCAACGAACTCCGTGATTCCGGTCTCCACGTGGCTTCACCAACCCCGAGTGCAAAGCGAACGCATCACGGATTCCATCGGCCATATTGACGAGGAGTTGAAAGAACTGGGAATTCAATTCTGGGCGTCGATTCCGCTCTCGTCCAAAGATGTCGTCCTTGGCGTACTGGTTGTCGCAGGCAACGAGTTTGATATGTTCACGCCGAAGCAAGCGGAGTTGATGGAAGCGTTTGGCAACCAGATTAGTGTAGCGCTCAACAATGCACAGCTCTTTGACCGCCTGAGACGTTCGGAGCAATTGTATTTTGATCTGTTTGAGAATTCGCCGGATATCTATTTCAGCATCACGCGCGATCATACCATCACCGGCTGCAATACAACCGGCGCGAGCATGCTCGGCTTTGCAAAGGAAGAAATCATCGGCAAGAAGTTCGAAAGCTTCTTCATCCCTGACCAGCAATCGATACTGCAGGAAATCCTCATTCGCATGTTTCTTGAAGGGCGAGGGGTGAAGGACCTTGAAGAGCAGATGGTGCGGAAAGACGGCAAGGCATTCTACGTCAACGTCAACTCGTCTCTCGTCTTTGACGACAAAGGCACAACGGTTCACGCCCGCATTGTTGCGCGTGACATTTCCGAGCGGAAGAAAATGGAATCGGCAATTCTCCATGCACAAAAGATCGACAGCATCGGAAATCTGGCCGGAGGCATTGCCCACGACTTCAACAACATCCTTGCGGCGATACTGGGCTCGGCCTCGATCATGCGCCGGCACATGCCCGAAAATCATGAGTTGTCAAAGTACGTCCAGATTATCGAAGGAGCCGCGCGGCGGGGCTCGTCACTCACGCGCCAGCTTCTGACATTTGCACGCAAGACGGAGAACGTGAACAAGCCGGTCGAGATTCAACCGCTGATTGAGGAAACACTGACGCTCTTCGAACGAAGTGTGAGTAAGGAAATTGCCGTGGAGAAACGCTTTTCGGACGAACCTTCCAACGTGAGCGGCGACGAGGGACAGATACAACAGGCGTTGCTGAATGTGCTGCTTAACTCCCGCGATGCAATGCCCAACGGCGGAAAGGTGATCGTTTCCACGCGGAACACCACGGCCGACGCGCATACCATCAGTCAATTCTCCTCCGTCAAGCCGGGGAAGTTTGTCGCCATCACAATCGCCGACACAGGCGTTGGAATGGATGAGAAGATGAAGTCTCGCGTGTTTGAACCCTGGTTCACGACAAAGGAATTTGGCACCGGCCTCGGCCTATCTGTCGTGTATGGCGTTGTGCAGAGTCACGGAGGGTTTATCAACCTCGAGAGCGAAATCGGTCGTGGGACGGTGTTCACGATTTTCCTGCCAAGCTCTGATGCAAAGGCCAGGGCCGAAGCACGGAAACGCAGGCAACGGCTTCCCCGGGGTTCCGAGAACATTCTCATCATCGATGATGAAGTGAGTGTGTGCGAGATTGCGAAGGACATGCTTTCGAATCTCGGCTACGGGGTTTCATTTGTCCACGATGGCAAAGCGGGTGTTGAAATGTACCGGACCCGCAGAGCGTCAATCGATTTGATCATGATGAACATGAACATGCCGCTGATGGGCGGGCGCGAAACATTCCGCCAGCTCAAGAATATCAATCCCGATCTTCCCATTCTGATTGTCACGGGGCACGGACGTGCCGTGCTCGATGAATCGGAATGGCCTTCCGAGATCAGCGGCTATTTGCAGAAACCGTTCCAACTGGAAGATCTTGCCATTAAAGTCCGGCATGTGCTTGACAATCGACAGCAGACAGCATTTGCCTCTTGACTGACCGCCGATGAACTCCTTTTTTGCAGACCTCAAACGTGCCCGTGAAGCCAGGGGCATTTCACTCGCGGAGATTTCCGACGCAACGCTCATCAGCATGAAAATGCTGGAAGCGCTGGAAAGTGGAGACCACAAGGTTGTTCCCCAGGCGTACCTTCGTGCGTTCATCCGTGAGTATGCCGCGGTGATCGGGTTGGACAAAGAGGAGCGCATGAGGCGGTACGACGCATGGCTCAGGGAGAAGGATGCCGTTGCTGCGAAGCAAGCAGATCAACCGGTCTTGCACCAGCCTCCCGCGGACACCTCTCCATTGGAAGTCAAAGAATCAGGCGTCGAGAAGTTTCAACGATTGGCACCGACATTCTTTAAGATTGGCCTGGCGGTGATTGTCCTGATTCTCATCGACATAGTACTCTGGAGCGTGTTGGAGAAAGAACCGGCACAGCAAGTCCAGGAGAGACCATTCCGCGACGTGATTCGGGAACAGGAGCAACTCCGGGGAGTGTCCGATTCGGGCACGGTTGCCACTGTGAGTTCACGGCCGGGACGTCCGCACTACTACTCTTCCGACAGCCTCGTATTGGTTGCAACGACAACGGACACTGTGTGGATGGAGATTGTGATTGATGACGAGATTCTGACCGAACATTTATTGCGGCCCAAGTCCTCTTTCACGTGGAAGGCAAAGAATGAGTTCTGGATTTCAGCGATTGGGAATCCGACGGCGATCAAGTTCACACTGAACGGCAGGCCGATTGTGCACCCTGTCCGACGGGGCTTGGTGACGAGGAATGTTCGTGTGACTCGTGATTCACTGAAGGCACGGTGAAGCGCATGACAACAACCATTCCCGACAAGATTGTTGCTCGCGCGGAGAAACTACGCAAGGAGTTGCACGAGCACGACTATCGCTACTACGTTCTTGCCGAACCAACGATCTCGGACGCCGAGTACGATAGGCTCATGCGCGAGCTGCAAGACCTGGAGCAGCAATATCCGTCTCTGCAATCGCCCGACTCACCAACACAACGTGTTGGCGGTCAGCCCACGAAGGCATTCGCATCCATCACGCACACCCTACCGATGCTAAGTCTGGCGAATTCGTATTCCGAGGAAGAGATTCGCGAATTTGACAAACG